>NZ_JBSGAI010000013.1:0-224326 GCF_053600695.1 Amycolatopsis sp. NPDC005003
CGCACCGCCGGATCGTGGCGGCGCACGTGCTGCCGCGGATCGCCGGCCCGGTCATCGTCCAGGCTCACGACCAGGCCGCGGCAGAGTGTCCACATCAGCTGGCGGCGGGGAAAGTGTTGCGGGGCAAGGGTGTTGAGATCGCCGTTTAGCACATGTGCCCGGCCCGCACGCAATCGCCGTACCGCGTGCGGGTGCCCGAACACCCCGCCGGTAGCCTCTTGGCCGTGTCCGTGTCCTCGTCCAGTTCCCAGGTGCCGGAAAGCCCGGTGAAAGCGGTGCCCGCGCCGCCCCGCCCGGCGCGCATCGACCCGGTCCCGCTGGCGACGCTGCTCGCCAGGGCGGACGCCCGCCTCATCGCCGGCTCGCCCGACGCGGCCGAGCTGACCGTCACCGGCACCACGCTGCGCGCGCAGCACGTGCTGCCCGGTGACCTCTTCGCCGCGCTCCCGGGCGCCCGTGCCCACGGTGCCGACTTCAGCGACCAGGCCGTCGCGGCCGGGGCCGTCGCCGTCCTCACCGACGCCGAAGGCGCCGAGCGGCCCGCCCTGCGCGACGCCGGCGTCCCGATCCTGGTGCACGCCGACCCGCGCGCCGCGCTCGGCGAGATCGCCGCCTGGATCTACGGCGAGCCCTCCCTGAAGCTGGCCGTCCTCGGCGTCACCGGCACCTCCGGCAAGACCACGACGTCCTACCTGGTGGACGCCGGCCTGGCGGCGGCCGGGCTGACCACCGGCCTGATCGGCACGGTGGAGACCCGGATCGCCGGCGAACGCCTGGTCAGCGGGTTCACCACGCCGGAGGCGCCGGACCTGCAGGCGCTGCTCGCGGTGATGGTCGAGCGCGGCGTCACGCACGTGCCGATGGAGGTCTCCAGCCACGCGCTCGCGCTGGGCCGGGTCAACGGCACCCGGTTCGCGGTCGGCGCCTTCACCAACCTCTCCCAGGACCACCTGGACTTCCACAAGGACATGCAGGAGTACTTCGCCGCGAAGTCCCTGCTGTTCGACGGCCGCTCGACGCACGAGGTCGTCGTGGTCGACAGCGCGTGGGGCCAGGCCCTGCTCACGCCGCGGACGATCACCGTGACCACCGATCCGGGCACCGAAGCCGCCTGGAAGGCCACCGACCTGGAGGCGACCCCGCAGGGCGAGCAGACGTTCACCCTGCACGGCCCGGACGGCGCCCGCGCCGCCGCCCGGATCCCGCTGCCCGGCGAGTTCAACGTCGCCAACGCCGTGCTCGCCGCCGCGATCCTGAGCACCGCCGGCGTGAGCCTGGAGCACATCGTCACCGGGCTCGCCCAGGTCCAGGTGCCGGGCCGGATGGAGCGGGTCTACGTCGGCCAGGAGTTCACCGCCGTCGTCGACTACGCCCACAAGCCCGCCGCGGTCGCCCAGGGCCTGGACGCGCTGCGGGCCCGCACCGAGGGCCGGATCATCACCGTGCTCGGCTGCGGCGGCGACCGGGACACCGCCAAGCGCCCGATGATGGGCGAGGCCGCGGCCCGCCGCAGCGACGTCCTGATCGTCACCGACGACAACCCGCGCTCCGAGGACCCGGCGGCGATCCGCGCCGCCATGCTCGCCGGCGCCCGCGCGGTCGGCCCCGCCGAGGGCGGCGAGGTCCTCGAGATCGGCGACCGCCGCGAGGCCATCGCGCACGCCGTCTCGCTCGCCGGGCCGGGCGACATCGTCTTCCTCGCCGGCAAGGGGCACGAATCCGGCCAGGAGGCCGGCGGTGTCGTGCACCCGTTCTCCGACCGCGACGAGCTGGCCGCGGCCATCCGCAACAAACTCGAGGTGAGTGTGTGATCGTGCTCAGCCTGGCCGAGATCGCCGACGTCGTCGGCGGCCGGCTGCACCGCGCCGAGCCGGGCACGCAGGTGACCGGCACCGTGGAGTTCGACACCCGGAAGCTCACCCCCGGCGGCCTGTTCGTCGCCCTGCCGGGGGAGAAGGTCGACGGCCACGACTTCGCCGCGCAGGCCGTCGAGGCGGGCGCCGTGGCCGTGCTGGCCGCCCGCGAGGTCGACGCGCCCGCGATCGTCGTCCCGCCGATCGGCGCGGGCGAGGCCCACGCGCGGTCGGTCGCGCTGACCGGCGACAAGGACGGCTCCGGCGCCGCGGTGCTGGCCGCGCTGGCCAAGCTCGCCCGGCACGTCGTGCAGCGCCTGGCCGAGGGCGAGCTGACCGTCGTCGGCGTCACCGGCTCCTCCGGCAAGACCTCGACCAAGGACGTCATCGCGCAGCTGCTCGAGCCGCTCGGCCCGACGATCGCGCCCCCCGGGTCGTTCAACAACGAGCTCGGCCACCCCTGGACGGCGCTGCGGGCCGACGACCGGACTCGGCACCTCGTGCTGGAGCTGTCCGCGCGAGGCCCGGGCCACATCGCCCACCTCGCCGAGATCGCGCCGCCGAAGATCGGCGTCGTGCTCAACGTCGGCAGCGCGCACGTCGGCGAGTTCGGCTCGCGCGAAGGCATCGCGAAGACCAAGGGCGAGCTGGTCGAGGCCCTGCCCGAAGACGGCGTCGCGGTGCTGAACCTCGACGACCCGCTGGTCGCGGCCATGGCGAGCCGCACGAAGGCCCGGGTGGTGTTCGTCGGCGAAAGCCCGTCCGCCCAGGTCCGCGCGGAGAACATCACCGTCGACGACGAGGCCCGCGCGTCCTTCCGGCTGATCACCCCGGCCGGCGAGGCCGACGTCAAGCTGCCGCTGCACGGCGAGCACCACGTCGGCAACGCGCTGTCCGCCGCGGCGGTCGCGCTGGAGCTGGGTGTGAGCCCGGCCGACATCGCCACCCGGCTCTCGAACCTCGAGCGGCGCTCCGCGCGCCGGATGGAGGTCGTCACGCGCGAAGACGGCGTCACGATCCTCAACGACTCGTTCAACGCCAACCCCGAGTCGATGCGGGCCGGCCTGAAGGCCCTCGCGGCGATGACGCGGGACACCGGCCGCCGGTCCTGGGCCGTGCTCGGCGTGATGGGCGAGCTCGGCGCGGACTCGGTCACCGCCCACGACGAGATCGGCCGGCTCGTCGTCCGGCTCAACATCGCCAAGCTCGTCGTCATCGGGCCCGAGGCGGCGGCCATGCACCAGGGTGCGCACCAGGAAGGCTCCTGGGGCGAGGAATCCACTTTGGTACCCGACGTCGAGGCCGCCGTCGCCTTGCTGCATGATCAGCTCCGCCCGGGGGACGTGGTGCTGGTCAAGGCCTCCAAGGCCGCGGGCCTCTGGCGGGTCGCCGAGGCCCTGCTCGAACCCCGGGAAACCGACAACTCCGAGAATCGCTCGAACGGTGGTGACGCGTGATCAGCATCCTGATCGCGGCCGCGGCGGGCCTGCTGATCTCCATCCTGCTCACGCCCTACCTGATCCGGGTGTTCTCCCGGCAGGGCTTCGGCCAGGAGATCCGCGAGGAAGGCCCCCAGGGACACAAGTCCAAGCGCGGTACCCCGACCATGGGCGGGGTCGCGATCATCATCGCGATGGTCGTCGGGTACTTCGCCGCACACCTGATCAACTGGATGTTCAACTCCCGCAGCGGCGCGCCGACGGCGTCGGGGCTGCTGGTCCTGATGCTCGCGGTGGGCCTGGGGATCGTCGGGTTCCTCGACGACTTCATCAAGATCCGCAAGCAGCGGAACCTGGGGCTGAACAAGACCGCGAAGCTGGTCGGGCAGCTCGTGGTCACCGTCGCGTTCGCGGTGCTGGCGCTGAACTTCCCGAACGAGCACGGCATCACGCCCGCGTCGGAGAGCCTCTCCTACGTGCGTGATCTCGCGCTGATCACCTTCCCGTCGGTGATCTTCGTGATCTTCTGCTACATCGTGATCTCGGGCTGGTCGAACGCGGTGAACTTCACCGACGGCCTGGACGGCCTGGCCGGCGGGGCGGCGGCGATGGTGCTCGCCACCTACGTGGTGATCTCGTTCTGGCAGGAACGGCTGTCCTGCGCCAACGCGCCGGCGGCCGCCTGCTACGACGTCCGCGACCCGCTGGACCTGGCCGTGGTCGCCGCCGCGGCGACCGGCGCCTGCGTCGGGTTCCTCTGGTGGAACGCGGCCCCGGCGAAGATCTTCATGGGCGACACCGGCTCGCTGGCCCTCGGCGGCCTGGTCGCCGGGCTCTCCATGACGACCCGTACCGAGCTGCTCGCCATCGTCATCGGCGGCCTGTTCATGGTCGAGATGATCTCGGTGGTCGCGCAGATCGCGGTGTTCCGGACGACCCGGCGCCGGCTGTTCCGGATGGCGCCGTTCCACCACCACTTCGAGCTCGCCGGCTGGGCCGAAACCACGGTGATCATCCGGTTCTGGCTGCTCTCGGCGATCTGCTGCATGTTCGGGCTCGGCCTGTTCTACAGCGAGCAGCTGGGCCTCGGAGGCTGACCGTGGATCTCGACGGTCGTCATGTGCTGGTCGCCGGAGCCGGGGTCACCGGGAAGTCGGTGGTCCCGGTGCTGGTCGAGCTGGGGGCCCGCGTCACCGTCACCGACGGCAACGCCGAGCGCCTGGCCGAGCTCGACGGCCTCGGCGCCGAGCTGGTGCCGGGGCTGACCGAGCCGCCGGAAGGAACGGCCCTCGTCGTCACCAGCCCCGGCTGGCGGCCGACGTCGCCGCTGCTCGTGGCCGCGGCCGAGGCGGGGATCGAGGTCATCGGCGACGTCGAACTGGCCTGGCGGGTCGGGCGGCTGCGCGAGCACCCGCCGTCCTGGCTGGTGGTGACCGGCACCAACGGCAAGACGACCACCGCCGGCATGCTCGAATCGATCCTCAATGCGGCCGGGGCGAACGCCGTGGCCTGCGGGAACATCGGCTACGCGGCGCTGGACGCGGTCCGCGCGGGCTACGACGTGCTGGCCGTCGAACTGTCGAGCTTCCAGCTGCACTGGTCCTCGACGCTGGCCCCGGACGCCGCCGTCGTGCTGAACCTGGCCGAGGACCACATCGACTGGCACGGCTCGATGGAGGAGTACGCGGCCGCGAAGGGCCGGGTCTACGCCCGGGCCAAGGTCGCGGTGCACAACGCCGACGACGACTGGTCCACCCGGATCGCCGCCGAGCACGCCCCCGAGAGCGCCCGCCGCGTCGGCTTCCAGCTCGACACCCCGCGCGCCGGCGAGCTGGGCGTGGTCGAGGACCTGCTGGTCGACCGCGCCTTCGTCGCCGACCCGGCGAACAGCGCCGAGGAGCTCGCCACGCTGTCCGACGTCCGCCCGGCGGGCCCGCACAACGTCGCGAACGCCCTCGCCGCGGCCGCGCTGGCCCGCGCGCACGGCGTCACCCCCGAAGCCGTGCTGAAGGGCCTGCGCGAGTACCAGCCGGCCCCGCACCGGGCCGTCGAGGTCGCCGAAGTGGCCGGGGTGCGGTACGTCAACGACTCGAAGGCGACCAACCCGCACGCGGCCGCGGGGTCGCTGCGGGCGCACGAGTCGATCGTGTGGATCGCCGGGGGCCAGCTCAAGGGCGCCTCGGTCGACGAACTCGTGAGCAGCATCGCCGGCCGCCTCCGCGGAGTTGTGCTACTCGGTGTCGATTCACCCGTGATCGCCGCCGCGGTCGCGCGACACGCGCCGGATGTCCCGGTGAACAGCCTCCGTCCGGGTGACCATGAACCCATGACTGCGGCGGTGAGTGCGGCCAGCGCGATGGCCCGGCCCGGTGACGTGGTGCTGCTGGCACCCGCCGCGGCGTCGTTGGACATGTTCCCGAACTACGGCGCACGCGGCGACGCGTTCGCCGCGGCGGTGCATGTCCTCCGCGACGACGCAGCGGGGGAGCCGAGTGACGACAGCTGAAACCAAGCCCAAGCCCGAACCGCCGCCGAAGCGGCCGCGCCGCGAGCGCAAGGAGAGCGGCTTCGTCGCGTTCCGGACCGCGCTGACCGCGTGGCTCTCGCGGCCGCTCGCGTCGTTCCACCTGGTGCTCGCCCTCACCGGCGTGCTCACCGTCATCGGCATCGTCATGGTGCTCTCGGCGTCTTCGGTCGCCTCCTACAACCCGAAGACCGGCAGCGGTGTGTACTCGCTGTTCATCAAGCACCTGGTGTTCGTCGCGCTCGGCTCGGTCGTGTTCTGGCTGGGCCTGCGGGTCAAGCTGGAGCGGATCCGGCGGATGTCGGCCACCGCGACGGTGATCTGCCTCGGCCTGCTGGTGCTGGTGCTCACCCCGCTCGGCTCGACGGTCAACGGCTCCCAGGGCTGGTTCAAGATCGGCGAGTTCACCTTCCAGCCGGTCGAGGCCGCGAAGGTCGCGCTGGCCTTCTGGGGCGCCCACATCCTGGTGATCAAGTACAACGTGATCCACCAGTGGCGGCACCTGCTGGTGCCCGTGGTGCCGATCGCGCTGCTGATGTTCGCCCTGGTCATGCTGCAGCCCGACCTCGGCGGCACGGTCACCCTCGCCGTGGTGCTGCTGGCGCTGCTGTGGTTCGCCGGCGCCCCGAAACGGCTGTTCGGCGTCATCCTCGCCGGCGGCCTGGCCGGCGTGCTCGTGCTCGCCCTCATCGCGCCCTACCGGCTCGCCCGGGTCATGTCGTTCCTCTCGCCGGACGCCGACGTCAGCGCGGAGGGCTTCCAGGCCAACCAGGCCAAGCTGGCGCTCGCCGACGGCGGCGTCCTCGGCAAGGGCCTCGGCCAGGGCGCGGCCAGCTGGAACTACCTGCCGAACGTGCAGAACGACTTCATCTTCGCCCTGATCGGCGAGGAGCTCGGGCTGGTCGGCTGCGTCGTCGTGCTCGCCCTCTTCGGCGGGGTCGCGATCGTCGGCCTGCGGATCGCCACCCGCAACATCGACCCGTGGATCCGGATCGTCTCCGGCACGCTGACGGTGTTCCTGGTCGCCCAGGCCGGCATCAACATCGGCTACGTCGTCGGCCTGCTGCCGGTCACCGGTGTCACGCTGCCGCTCATCTCCTACGGCGGCACCTCGCTGGTGATCACCATGCTCATCATGGGCGTGCTCGCGAACGCCGCCCGGCACGAACCGGAGGCGGTGGCCGCACTGCGCACACAGGGGCCGGGTAAATTCGGGCGTCTGCTGCGGCTGCCCGCGCCCGACCCGTACCGCCCGCCCGCCACGCGCAAGGCGGCGGGGCGAAGTGGGGCGAAGGCGGCCAGGCCGGCGCCCCGTGCGGCCCGGCCCGCCCCGGCACAGGAACGACGCAGGTCGGTCCGCGAACCGGTGCGCCGCAGCGCGGCACGGACGAGCACGGCCACGTCTCGCGGCGGGGCCGCGCGGACAACAGCGAGCCGTGGTACCCGGAGTACCGCGAACCGGAGAGGTCATAGGTGAGTAAGCCCGTCAAGGGAACCGAGCGAGCCGCCGCGGGGAAGGGCCCCGTGGTCGTGGTCGCCGGAGGTGGCACCGCAGGACACATCGAACCCGCCCTCGCCCTGGCCGACGCCGTGATGCGGCTGCGACCGGACGCGACGGTCGTCGCCCTCGGCACCGAGCGCGGCCTGGAGAACAAGCTGGTCCCGGCCCGTGGCTACCCCCTGGAGCTGATCCCGCCGGTGCCGCTGCCGCGCAAGCCGACGCCGGAGCTGGTCAAGCTGCCGCTGAAGGTCCGCGACTCGGTCCGCAAGACCCGCGAAGTGCTGGAGCGCGTCGGCGCGGACGTCGTCGTCGGCTTCGGCGGGTACGTCGCCCTGCCCGCCTACCTGGCCGCGCGCGGGCGCGTCCCGATCGTGGTGCACGAGGCCAACAAGTCGGCCGGCCTGGCGAACAAGGTCGGCGCGCGGTTCGCCAAGCGCGTCGCCGTCGCCGTTCCGGGGACGACGCTGCCGAACGCCGAGGTCGTCGGGATCCCGCTGCGGCGGTCGATCACGGCCTTGGACCGGGCCGCGCTGCGGGCCGAGGCGCGCGAGTTCTTCGGCCTGGACCCGGACGCGCCGACGCTGCTGGTGTTCGGCGGTTCGCAGGGCGCGCAGTCGATCAACGCCGCCGTGTCCGGTGCGGCGAAGGACCTCGCGGACGCCGGCGTCGGCGTCCTGCACGCGCACGGCCCGAAGAACACGCTGGTCGTGCAGGAGTTCCCGGGCAAGCCGGCGTACGTGCCGGTGCCGTACCTGGAGCGGATGGACCTGGCCTACGCGGCCGCCGACGTCGCGATCTGCCGCTCGGGCGCGATGACCGTCGCCGAAGTGACCTCGGTCGGGCTGCCCGCGGTGTTCGTCCCGCTGCCGATCGGCAACGGCGAGCAGGCCACCAACGGCCGCCCTGCCGTCGACGCCGGGGCCGCGCTGATGATCGACGACGCCGAGCTGAGCCCGGCCAAGGTCGCCGAGCTGGTCGTCCCGCTGGTCACCGACGCCGACCGCGTCGCGAAGATGAGCGCGGCGGCGGTCGGCATGGGCCACCGCGAGGCCGACGAAACCCTCGCCCGGATCGTCTTGGAGGCCGCGCGTGGTTGAGTCGACACAGCCTGAACTGCCCGAAGAACTGCGCCGGGCGCACCTGATCGGGATCGGCGGGGCCGGCATGTCCGGGATCGCCCGGATCCTGCTGGCCCGGGGCGCTTTCGTCTCGGGCTCGGACGCCAAGGAGTCGCGGGCGCTGCTCTCGCTGCGGGCCCAGGGTGCCGAGCTCTTCGTCGGCCAGGCGGCCGCCAACATCTCCGCGCTTGCCGAGCCGCCGTCCGCGGTGGTCGTCTCGACGGCGATCAAGGAGACCAACCCCGAGCTGGCCGCGGCGCGCGCGGCGGGCATCCCGGTGCTGCACCGGGCGGAGGCGCTGGCCGGGCTGATGGAGGGCCACCGGGTCGCCTGCATCGCGGGCACGCACGGCAAGACGTCGACGACGTCGATGCTCACCGTGGCGCTGCAGCACTGCCGGCTCGACCCGTCGTTCGCCATCGGCGGCGATCTCAACGAGTCCGGTGCGAACGCCCACCACGGCGAGGGTGGCGTCTTCGTCGCCGAGGCCGACGAGAGCGACGGCTCGTTCCTGACCTATTCGCCGTCGGTCGCGGTGGTGACGAACGTCGAGCCGGACCACCTGGACCACCACGGCACGGCCGAGGCCTACACGAAGGTGTTCACCGAGTTCGTGAGCCGGATCGTGCCGGGCGGGCTGCTGATCGTCTGCGCCGACGACCTGGCGGCCGACGAACTGGGCAAGCAGGCCGCCGAGCTGGGCGTGCGGGTCCGCCGCTACGGCCGCACGGCCACCGACGCGCGG
The DNA here is from genome assembly GCF_053600695.1 of Amycolatopsis sp. NPDC005003. Lineage (NCBI taxonomy): Bacteria > Bacillati > Actinomycetota > Actinomycetes > Pseudonocardiales > Pseudonocardiaceae > Amycolatopsis > Amycolatopsis sp. NPDC005003. Next base: position 9,181 of record NZ_JBSGAI010000013.1, read on the forward strand.
GTCCTGGACTACGTCCCGGCGCCGGACGGCGGGGTCGTGCGGCTGCTGCTCGACGGCTCGGAGCTGGCGGTGCGGGTGGCCGTGCCGGGCGAGCACATGGCGTTGAACGCGGTCGCGGCCCTGCTGGCCGGGATCGAGCTGGGCGCGCCGGTCGAAGGCATGGTCGAGGGGATCGCGGCGTTCGGCGGCGTCCGGCGTCGCTTCGAGTTCAAGGGCCGGGCCGGCGACGTCCGCGTCTACGACGACTACGCCCACCACCCCACCGAGGTGGCCGCGCAGCTGCGCGCGGTGCGGACGGCGGCCGGGTCCGGGCGGGTGATCGTGGTGTTCCAGCCGCACCTGTACTCGCGGACCAAGACGTTCTCGGCCGAGTTCGCTTCCGCGTTGTCCCTGGCGGACGAGGTCGTCGTGCTGGACGTCTACGGTGCCCGCGAGGAGCCCGAGCCGGGTGTCACCGGCGCGCTGATCGCGGACCAGGTGACGGCGTCGGTGCACTACGAACCCGCGTTCGACGTCGCCGCGCCGCTGGTGGCCGGGCTGGCGAAGCCGGGCGACCTGGTGGTGACCATGGGCGCGGGCGACGTCACGCAGCTGGGCCCGGAGATCCTCGCCGAGCTGGACAAGCGCTGAGGCCATGAGTCCGACCAGGGAACGCCGTCCGCCGTCCTCCTCGGCTTCGGAAGAGGACGTCCCGGATCGCGCCGCCCTGGCCCGCCAACGGCGGGGGCGGCGCTCCGAGGAGGAGCGCCGCCGGACGCGGGCCGAGCGCACCAAGCCGAGCCCGCGCAACCGGCCCAACCGGCAGGTGGAGATCCGCCGCCGGTGGGTCGCGCTGCTGTCCGTGCTGACCGTCGTGGCGCTGGTCTACCTGCTGTTTTTCAGCTCGATGCTCGGCGTGCAGGACGTCGCGGTCAGCGGCTCCCGCACGGTGCCCGCCGACCAGATCCGCACGGTGGCGGCGGTCCCGGCGGACAAGCCGATGCTGCGGCTGAGCACCGACGAGATCCGCGACCGGGTGGCGGCGATGCCGGGCATCGCGACGGTCGAGGTGTCCCGTTCGTGGCCGAACACGGTCGAGATCACGGTGACCGAGCGGACGGCGATCGCGTTCTTCGACAGCGGCCCGGGCGGCGACGGCGTCCACCTCGTCGACGGCGGCGGCGTCGTGTTCAAGACGGTCTCGGCGCGCCCGCCGGGCCTGCCGGAGCTCAAGCTGCCGAAGGTGTCGGCGGACGACCCGGTGACGCGCGCGGTGACGGCCGTGCTCGGGGTGATCCCGGAGCAGCTCCTCAAGCAGGTCACGACGGCGACGGCGAAGACGCCGGCGAGCGTGGAGTTCACGCTGGCCAACGGGAAGATCGTCCGCTGGGGGACCGCGGAGCAGACCGACCGCAAGGCCAAGGTCCTGGCGGCACTGCTCACCCAGGACGGCAAGGTCTACGACGTCGCGGCGCCGGAACTGCCGACCATCACCTCCTGAAAGTCCCGGTTCCGGTGCACCGGCGTTCCCGTATGCCGTACGATCTCGTACGGCATACGGGAATGAGGAGGATGCGCATGACGATTCTGGTGACGGGGGCGACCGGCAGCGTGGGGCGCCTGGTGGTCGATGAACTGGTCGCGGCGGGCGTGCCCGTGCGGGCGCTGACCGTCGACCCCGGACGCGCGAAGCTGCCGCCGGAGGCCGAGGTGGTCGTCGGGTCGCTGGCCCGGCCGTCGACCCTGCCGGTGGCGCTCAAGGGCGTGTCGGCGGTGTACCTCGCCCCGATGGCGAGGACGGTCCGGCGGTTCTGCGAGCTGGCGTCGGACGAGGGTGCCGAGCGGGTCGTCGCGCTGTCGGGCAGCAGCGTCGGTGACGAGCACGAGGGCTCCAGCGGGCACGAGTACGGCGCCGTCGAGGCCGCCGTCCGGGACGCCGGGTTCGCCTGGACCTTCCTGCGGCCCGGCGCGTTCATGAACAACACGCTCGACTGGGCGCCGATGGTCCGGGCGGGCGAGGTGGCGATGGCCTACGGCGACGCGACGCAGACGCCCATCGACCTCGGCGACATCGCGGCGGTGGCTGCGCGCGTCCTCCTTGCGGAGGGCCACATCGGGGCCACGTATGTCCTCAGTGGACCCGAGGCGATCAGCCTGCGCGGCCAAGTGGAGACCCTGGCTTCGGTGCTGGGCAAGGAGATCCGCTTCCGCGAGCTGACGCCGGACGAGCAGCGCGCGCAGTGGATCGGCTTCGGCATCCCGGAAGAGGCCGTGGGCTGGCTGCTCGAAGGCTTCGCGGAAACCCTGCGGCACCCGCAGGTGCCGACCGGCGTCGTCGAGGAACTGCTGGGCCGGCCGGGAACGACGTACGCGCAATGGGTGGCGGCGAACCGGACGACCTTCGCATAAGGAGTATTGCCCCCGCGGGCCGGGTGGCGATACGTTGCGTAGCAGTGTCGATGCGAAACGTCTGGGGTTGACGATGGTCAAGGCACGCTGCGCGGCGGTTCTCGCGGCGCTCGCACTCACCGCGCCGTTCGCGCCACCGGCGGCGGCCGCCGCCCCGAACGCGGTCGTGGTCTGGGACCTCAACGCGCAGACCGCGATCTGGGACGTCGCGCACCAGTCGCCGCCGCAGGTCGCCGGGCGCGGGTTCGCGATGGTCAGCGGGGCGGTCTACGACGCGGTGAACGCGATCGAGGGCACGCCGTACGAGCCCTACCTGGTCGCCCCGCCGGCCACCGGCCGGGAGTCGGCGGACGCCGCCGTCGGCACCGCCGCCTACCGGGTGCTGGACGCGATCTTCCCGGAACAGCGGGAAAGACTGCGTGTCCAGTACGACGACTGGCTCGCCGGGCTCCCGGACGGACCGGCGAAGCGGGGCGGCATCCGGGTCGGCGCGCAGGCGGCCGCCGCGATGATCACCGCACGGCAGGACGACGGCGCCTTCGATCCCCGGCTCTGGACCGTCGGTGCCGAGCCGGGTCAGTACCGGCCCACGCCGCCGGCCTTCGAAAACACCGGCGCCTGGGTGGGTTTCCTCAAGCCGTTCGCCGTCCCGGACGCGACGATGTTCCGCACGCCGGGGCCGCCCTCGGTCACGAGCCGCGCGTACGCCCGCGATTTCGCCGAGGTGAAGCGGCTCGGCTCGGCGACGAGCACCGTCCGCACCGCCGACCAGACCGACGCGGCGCTCTGGTGGCACGACCGGCGGTCCGTCAGCTGGGGCATGAAGCGCGACCTCGCGCTCACGCAGAAGCTGAGCGTGCTGCAAACCGCGCGCTTCTACGCCCTGGCCGACTTCGCCGGCACGGACGGCGCGATCGCCTGCGCGAACGACAAGGAGTTCTGGCACTCCTGGCGGCCGGTCACCGCCATCCGCCTCGCCGGCACCGACGGAAACCCGGCCACCGAGGAGGATCCCGGCTGGACGCCGCTGGTGGTCACCCCGCCGAATCCCGACTACCCGTCCGGCCACACGTGCCGCACCGCCGCGCAGATGACGGCGTACGCGCACTTCTTCGGCCGGGACGACGTGCCCTTCAGCGCGTTCAGCGTCGACAGTGGCACCACGCGGCACTTCGGCAGCTTCTCGCAGGCGACCGCCGAAGTGGTCGGAGCCCGCATCTGGGCCGGCATCCACTTCAGGTCCGCCGACGTCGACGGCACCCGGCTCGGCACGGGCGTGGGCCGGTACATCACGGGGCACTACTTCCGGCCGTGCCGCTCCTAGACCCGGGTGCGGGTCATCCCGGCCAGGCCGAGCAGCGGCAGCACACCGGCGAACACGACGACCGCCGTCCAGCCGCCCAGGTGGTAGGCGATCGAGCCGGCCTGTGAGCCGATCGCGCCGCCGATGAAGAACGTGCCGAGGTAGACGCTGTTGACGCGGGCGCGGGCCGACGGGTCGAGCTGGTAGATCACGTGCTGGCCGGTCACCAGGGTGGCCTGGACCGCCGTGTCGACGGCGATCGCGGCGATCGCCAGCAGGATGACGCTGTGCGCCCCGAACCCGGCGAGCGCGAAGGCCGCGGCGCAGAGCGCGAACGCGCCCGCGGTGAGTTTGCGGCCGTGGCCGTGGTCCGACCACCGCCCGGCCAGCGGCGCCACCGCGGCCCCGGCCGCACCCGCCAGCGCGAACAGGCCCACGCCCAGCTGGGAGTAGTTGAACGGCGGTGCGGTCAGGACGAACGCGATGGTCGTCCAGAACGCGCTGAAGGCGCCGAACATCGCCGACTGGTAGAGCGCGCGGTGGCGCAGCGCGGGGTGTTTCCGCGCCATGGCGAAGGTGGAGCGCAGCAGTTCGCCGTAGGGGACGTCGGTCTTGGGCGCGCGCGGCGGCAGGATGAACCGCAGCACGAGGGCGAGCGCGGCCATCGCCCCGGCCGAGATCAGGAACACCACGCGCCAGCCGGTCACCTCCGCGAGGAGGCTGGCGACGACGCGCGAGAGCAGGATCCCGAAGAGCAGCCCGCTGACGACCCGCCCGACGATCCGGCCGCGGATGGCGTCGGGGGAGAGGTCGGCGGCGAACGGGATGAGGATCTGCACCACGACGGACGCCGCCCCGACGGCCAGCGAGGCGATCAGCAGCACCGCGAACCCGGGCGCGATCCCGGTGGCGACCAGCCCGGCGCACGCGACCGCGAGCAGCGTCGCGACCAGCCCGCGGTTCTCCAGCCGGTCGCCCAGCGGGACGAGCAGCAGCATCCCGGCGGCGTACCCGATCTGGGTGGCGGTGACGACCCCGCCGGCGGCGGCCTCCCCGACCCCGAACGTCTGCCGCAGCTCGGCGAGCAGCGGCTGGGCGTAGTAGAGGTTCGCGACGGTCAGTCCACAGGAGACGGCCAGCAGCAGCACGAGCCAGCCGGGCGGGGCCTTCTGCTCGGTCTCGGTCATCTGCGCCCCCAGGGTCGGAACCGGTTTGATCGGTTCCCGACGGTACCAGTCAAACCGGTTCCGGCGTACTGTGACCCGTATGACGGACAGATTCCGCTCGGGCGCGGGCCGCCGGTGCCTCGACTTCATCCGGACGCTCCGGTACCGGGGGACGCCGTCGGAGACCGAGGAGCTGCCCGACGCGTCGGCGTGGGGAGCGTGGATCGACCAGTTCGGCCCCTTCTCCGCCCCGGTCCGGCCGGCGTCGGCCGGCGAAGCCCGCGCGGTCCGCGAGGCGATCCACGAGCTGTTGACGGGGCCGGCGCGCCCGTCGACACGGCAGCTGCTGAACCGGACGGCGGCGCTGCCGGTGCCGGCGCCCGCGTTGACGCCGTCGGGGGAGCTGCGCTGGCAGGCGGAGGATCCCGCGTCGGCGATGCTGGCGCTGCTGGCCCGGGACGCGCTGGAGCTGGTGACGTCGCCGGAGTTCGCGCGGGTCCGGCGGTGCGAGGGAGCCCGCTGCGGGGCGTTGTTCCTGGACACGTCCCGGCCGGGGACGCGGCGGTGGTGCTCGATGGACGTGTGCGGGAACCAGGCGAAGAAGTCGACTTATCGAGCGAAGGCGGCCACCGGCCGACCATAGCCACGCCAGGCGGAAGGAACGCGGCCGGCGGCCCGGCGTCGACAGGGCAGCTAACGATTTCCCGTTAACATCAGTGACCGTGATGACCGATCTGCCGCTGGACCAGGTCCGGACCCTGCTCGCCGTCGTCGATGCCGGGACCTTCGACGCCGCCGCGGCCGTGCTGCACGTGACGCCGTCGGCGGTGAGCCAGCGGGTGAAGGCACTCGAACAGCGCACCGGCAGTGTGCTGGTGACCCGCACCAAACCGGTGCGGGTCACCGACTCCGGGCAGGTCGTGGTCCGGTTCGCGCGGCGGCTCGCGGCGCTCGAGCGGGACGCGCGAGCCGAGCTGGGCATGAGCGGTGAGCCCGTCCGGGTGCCGATCGCGGTCAACGCCGACTCGCTGTCCACCTGGTTCCTGCCGGCCCTCGCCGGGGTGGCCGCCGATCCGCCGATCTGCTTCGAACTGCACCGCGAGGACCAGGAGCACACCACCACGCTGCTGCGGGAGGGCCGCGTGATGGCGGCGGTGACGTCCTCGGCCACCCCGGTGCAGGGCTGCTCCGTGCGCCCGCTCGGTGCCCTGCGCTACCTGCCGCTGGCCGGCCCGGCCTTCGTCGCGCGGTGGGTGACCGGCGCGCTGCGGGACGACCTGTCGGCGGCGCCGGTCGTCGTGTTCGACGACCACGACGACCTGCAGGACGCGTTCGTCCGGTTGCTCGGCGGGAGCGGGGCGAGCGCGCTGCGGCACTACGTCCCGGCGTCGGAGATGGTCGTCGCCGCGGTCGAAGCCGGCCTCGGGTGGGGCATGGTGCCGGAGGTGCAGGCGGCACCCGGGCTGCGGGACGGCACGCTGGTGCCCCTCGTGCGGAACCGGCCGGTGGACGTGCCGCTCTACTGGCAGCAGTGGAAGCTCGACCTGCCCGCACTGTCCACAGTGGCCGAAGCGGTGGCGGCCGCGGCGGCGGAGTCGTTGCGTGGCAGGCGACGTCCGCCGGGGAAGTCCGCGGGGCACGCACCGGCCTGACCGATTCCTCGGTGTGTTCGCCGAGTGCGTGGTCTTACCCGCGGCGGCCGCGCTGGCGGGCCGGACGGCCGAGCAGGCACTGGGCCTGGCCGTGAACCGGCCCACCGCGCTCAAGCCGCTGTGACCGGTGAGACCGTGGTCGTCCACGCCGCGGCGGGCGCGCAGCGCCTGCTCGAGCAGGCGCCGCGCGCGGACGGGAGGCGACTCCGATCGGCTTCCCGGAGCGGCGCACGGGCTGACCGGGCGCCGCGCGAGCGCTACTCAGGCGCCCGGAAGCCGCCGATCTTCTGCTCGAGCAGTTCGGCCAGCCGCAGCGGGGTGCGGTCCTCGAACCTCGGGCCGATGAGCTGCACGCCCACCGGCAGGCCCTCGGGGGACCGGCCCGCCGGGATGGCGGTGGCCGGGAGGCCGGGCATCGTCGCCAGGCCGGCCCAGACGAGCTGGTCGAAGAACGGGAACTCCACGCCGTCGACGTCGATCCGGCGGGCCAGCAGGTCGGGGGTGTGGTCGTGCGGGAACGCGGGCGTCGGCGTGATCGGGCAGACCACGGCGTCGAACTCGGCGAAGACCTGCCGCCAGCCGTGGCGGTGGAGTTCGCGGCGGCTGTTCGCCTCCAGCCATTCGCGGTGGGTGAACACCATCGCGCGCAGCCGCGCCGCGTCGAGACTCCGGTCGTCTTCGCTCAGGGCGGCGGCGTGGATCCGCAGCTGGTCGTACTCCTCGACGGGGAACTGCGCGACGGTGCCCGAGAACAGCAGTTGCGTGTAGAGCGTCGCGGCTTCGGCGAGGTCGGGCAGCAGCGGGCTGTGCCGTTCGACGCGGGCGCCGCCGTCGGCGAGCGCCTCGGCCACCCGGTGCACGCCCGCGCGCACGGCGGATCCGGTCGGGAGGAACGGATGCTCGTCGAGGACCAGGACCCGGAAGTCCCCGAGCCGGTCGTGGCGTGCCGGCGGCAGGTCCAGCTCGTACGCCACCCCGAGCGTCGACGGGTCCGGCCCGGCCATGACGTCGAGCAGGAGCGTGAGGTCGCGGGCGGTACGCGCCATCGGACCGGCGACGGCGAGGTCGAGTTCGACCGGCAGGGCCGGGGTGGCGGGCAGGACCATGCCGCGGTTCGCCACCAGCCCGAGGGTCGGTTTGTGGGCGTACACGCCGCAAAAGTGCGCGGGGGTGCGCAGCGAGCCGCCGATGTCGGTACCGAGCGACAGCGCCCCGAACCCGGCCGCCAGCGCCGCCGCCGACCCGCCGGACGACCCGCCCGGCGTGCGTTCGTGGTCCCACGGGTTGTTGGTGGTGCCGTAGATTTCGTTGAAGCTCTGCAGGTCCTGCAGCCCCAAGGGCACGTTGGTCTTGCCGAGCACCACCGCCCCGGCGGCCTTGACCCGCGACACGGCGACCGCGTCCTCGGCCGGCACGAAGTCCCGGTGCGACGGGATGCCCCAGGTCGTGGGCAGCCCGGCGACGTTGTAGCTCTCCTTGACCGTCACCGGAAGACCGAGCAGCGGCCGGTCTTCCCCGCGGGCACGCGCCTGGTCGGCGTCGCGCGCGGCGGCGCGGGCGCGGTCGAAGTCGCGCACGCAGATCGCGTTGATCACCTTGTCGTCCCGCTCGATCCGGGCGATCGCCTCTTCGGTCAGCTCGGCCGAGGTCACTTCACCGGCACGCAGAGCGGCCATGAGTTCCCCGGCCGACGCAAAGTTCCACTCCATGAATCCGACCGTATCGGCCCCCGGGGGAGGTCATAAAACGCCGATTCGCGCAAGGCTCGGGGAAGTTCTCCGCCCGGTGACGACCACGGTCGTCCAGCCGGTGGCGCACCAGCGGCTCGCGGTGCGCCGGGAGACCGTCGAGCTGCCCCGGCCGGAATCGGTGGTTCTGCGCCACGGCAAGGAATTGCTTTCGTGATCGAGCTTCGTGGCGTCGTGACGCGGTCGTCTGGCAGGCTGGTTCGGCAGCATTGCCGAAACCGTGTTCACGGGGGAGGAACATGACACCGGGACTGCGTCACGCCTGCCCGAGGGGGACCTGGGAGGTGGTGGAGGCGGTTCCCGGTCGGCCGCTGTGGCCGGGTGTCCGTTGTTACCGGGGTTTTCGCTTCGCGCACGGCGAAGTGCGGCGGCGGCTCGAGGTCCCGGTCGGCTTCGTGACGATCGTGCTCAACTTCGACCGTGGGCTGCGCCTGGCGAGCCTGTCCAGCGCCGTCCCGACGCCGGGATCGCTCACGTCGCTGGTGTCCGGCGTGCGCACCTGTGCGACGGTGGGTGAACACGACGGCCACCTGCACGGGGTGGAGGTGGTCCTCGAGCCGTGGGCCGCCTTCACGTTGTTCGACACCCCGTTGCGGGACCTGAAGAACCGGATCGTCGACGCGTCCGACCTGCTCGACGTCCGGGTGCGGGGGCTGACGGACGCGCTGGCCGCGACGGACGGCTGGGCCGGCCGGTTCGCGTTGCTGGACTCGGTGCTGGGGCGGTGGCGGGCGGCCGGCCCGGCGTGCTCGCGACACGTGGTGCGGGCGTGGCAGGTGCTGGCGCACTCCGGGGGAACGGTGCCGATCGCGAAGCTCGCCGGCCACGTCGGCTGGAGCGAACGGCAGCTGGAGCGCCGGTTCCTCGAACAGGTCGGCCACACGCCGAAGGCGGCCGCGCGGATCGTGCGGTTCCAACGGGCGTTGCGCGAGCTCCTCGCCTGCGCACCGACGGCGGGCACCGCGACCGGGTGCGGTTTCTTCGACCAGGCCCACCTCGACCGGGAGTTCCGGTCGATGACCGGGCGGTCGGTTTCCCGGTTCCTCGCCGAACACCGGACGACCGGATCCGGGCCACTGGTCCGGCAACGGGTGATCGGCGACGTGACGAGCGTTCCCCTGCCGGCCGATGTCGGTTTTTTCCAAGCACCGGCCACCCCGCACGGTGGAAGATTTCCGGTGCCCGGATCCGGAAGCCGGGCGCAGGCGATCGACCGTCGAAGAGGAGAATGAGACCCATGCTCTTGCGGGGAATGCTCGGGGTGGCCGTGCTGGTGGCGACGTTCGACGTCGGCGATGGCGCGTCCGCGGAGGCCGGCGAGGGGGTCGCCCCGGAGTTCGCCGTCCAGGGCACCGCGGCCGGCCAGAGCTCCGCCCAGATCGGTTCCGCGCAGGCCGGGGCCGAGCAGAACGGCGTGAGTTCGGCGGCAAGCGGGTTGCGCTGAACCGGAGCGAGTTCACCGGTGCGACCACCCGCGTCGCGGTGCCCGGCGAGCGGCAGCCGCGACGGGTCGGCACGGCGGCGGTCCGCGACGGGAACCGCGACGCCGCCGGGCCGCCAACGGCGACTGGACGCCGTGCGGGCCGCTGGGGAGTCACGGGGCGCCGACCGCTTCGAAGCGGCCGGCGCAGGGGGCCGGGCTCAGGCGTCCTGGTGGCCGGCCATGTACTGGGCGTACCAGACGGGCCATTCCTCGTCGTACTGCCCGGTTTCCTTCTCGTGCTCGCCGTGGGCGGCCGCGGCTTCGCGCAGCGCCTGCTCCAGCTGCTGCGTCGAGCCGTAGGTCACGCCGGTCACGCGGCCGGGGAAGCGGGTGGTGATCTCCTGCAGCAGCCAGGTGTTGCCGTCGGGGTCGCTGAAGGAGGCGAAGGAGGAGTAGGTGCCGCGGCCGGGGTGCACGCCCGGGGCGAACGCGCCGGTCTCGTCGCGGTGGAAGACCTCGCTGACGTCCACACCGAGCTCGGCGAGTTCCTTGCGGGCGGCTTCGATGTCCTCGACCACGAGGTAGGTGCCGCGGACCGAGCCGGGGGCGGCGTCGGTGAGGCCGGTGCCGAAGTGCACCGAGGTGGGTGATCCCGGCGGGGTCAGCTGCACCACCCGGGAGGTGCCGAAGACGATGTCGGCGTCTTCGCGCCAGCCGAGGGTCTTGTAGAAGTGCTTGGTCCGGTCGACGTCGGTGACGGGCAGGACCACGACTTCGAGCTTCATGTCCATGATCGGGCTCCTTTCGGGGGTGGTGGCGGGTCTCGCCGCTCGCCACCACCCTCGTCTCCCGGGAACGCGTTCGCCCCCGTGAGACACCCTGGTCTTGCCCGGGCCGGGGGCCCGGGGTTCGCGCTAGGGTCCGGGGATGGCTGGTCCGGAGCTGCTGGGCCGCGGCGACGAGCTCGCCGCGCTGGACGGCGTGCTCGCGGCGGCGCGGGCGGGGCACAGCCGGGTGCTGGTGCTGCGAGGTGAGGCGGGGATCGGCAAGACCGCGCTCCTGGAGCACGTGGCCGCGCGGGCGGCGGGCTGCCGGGTCGCGCGGACGGCCGGCGTCGAGTCCGAGCGGGAGCTGCCCTACGCCGGGCTGCAGCAGCTGTGTGCCCCCTTCCTCGACCGGATCGAGCACCTGCCGGCGCCGCAGCGGTCCGCGCTCGGCACGGCGTTCGGGTTGACCGTGGGCGACCCGCCGGACCGGTTCCTGGTCGGTTTGGCGGTGCTGACCCTGCTCGGCGAAGCCGCCGAGGACCGGCCGCTGCTGTGCCTGGTCGACGACGCGCAGTGGCTCGACCGGGTGTCCGCGCAGACCCTCGCGTTCGTCGCGCGGCGGCTGCTGGCCGAGCCGGTCGCCCTGGTCCTCGCCGTGCGCGAACCCGCCGAGGAGCTCGACCTGGGCGGGCTGCCGGAGCTGGCCGTCCGCGGCCTCGGCGACGCGGCCGCCAACGCCCTGCTGGACTCGGCGCTCAAGGGCCCGCTGGACGCCCGGGTGCGCGACCGGATCGTCGCCGAGACCCGCGGCAACCCGCTGGCGCTGGTCGAGCTGCCGAGGTTCTGGACCGCCGCCGAGCAGACCGACGGGCTCCGCCGCGCGGGCGGCGACGCGCTCGCCGACCGCCTCGAGCGCTGCTTCCTGCAGCAGCTCGCACCACTGCCGCCCGACACCCGGAAACTGCTGCTGGTCGCGGCGGCGGAGCCGCTGGGGGACGCCACCCTGCTCTGGCGCGCCGCCGGGGAGCTCGGCCTGGGCGCCGACCCGGCCGCGGCCGCCGAGGCGACCGGGCTGATCGAGTTCGGCGCGCGGATCCGGTTCCGGCACCCGCTGGTGCGCTCGGCCGTCTACCGGTCCGCCGAGGCCCGGGAGCGGCGGGCGGTGCACCGGGCCCTGGCCGCGGTGACCGACGCCGGCGTCGACCCGGACCGGCGGGCGTGGCACCGCGCCCAGGCGGCCGTCGTCCCGGACGAAGACGTCGCGGCCGAGCTGGACCGGTCCGCCGGCCGGGCCCAGGCCCGCGGCGGTCTCGTCGCCGCCGCGGCACTGCTGGAGCAGGCGGCCACGCTCACGCCCGATCCGGCGCGGCGCGCCCGGCGGGAACTCGCCGCGGCCCGGGCCAAGCGGGGCGCGGGCGCGCTGGAAACCGCGCTGAGCCTGCTGGGCGCGGCCGAGGCCGGCCCGCCGGATCCGGTGCGGGACGCCGAGGTCGAACGGCTGCGCGGGCAGATCGCGTTCGACCAGCGGCGCGGCGGCGACGCGGCGGAGCTGCTCCTGCGCGCGGCCGGACGCTTCGACGGTGACCAGGCCCGCGAGACGTACCTCGAGGCGCTCGGCGCCGCGGTGTGGGCGGGATCCGGGCTCGAAGCCGCGAAGCGGGCGCGTGCGGCACCCGCGGCCCAGGGCCCACCGACCGCCGTCGACCTCGTGCTGGACGCGCTCGCCACCCGGCTCACCGACGGTTACGCGGCGGCCGTCCCGCTGATGACCGAGGCGATCGACGCCGTCCGGGCGCTGGACACCGGTGGTGAGCACCCCGGGCGCCTGCTGTGGCTGCTGGGCAACCGGGCCGGCGGAACGCTGGCGACCGAGCTGCTGGACTACCCGGCCGGCCGGGCGTTCGCCGAGCGTCAGGTCCGGCTGGCCCGGGAGACCGGCGCGCTCGTCCAGCTGCAGTTCGCCCTCAACTTCCTGGCCAACCACGACCTGGCGGCCGGCGACCTGCCCGCGGCACAGGCGCTCGTCGACGAGGACCGCCTGCTCGCCGAGGTCACCGGGGGCCGTCCGGTCGGGTACAGCGCGATCCTGCTCGCCGCCTTGCGCGGCCGCGACACCGCGGAGATCGCGAGGGCGGCCGCGGAGGCGGCTGAGCGCGGCCAAGGCCGGGTCGTGCGGTTCGCCGACTACGCGACCGCGGTGCTCGGCAACGGCCTCGCCCGCCACGACCTCGCCCGCGACGCGGCGCACCGGGTGTTCGAGCACGACACCGTCGGCCACCAGGCCCTGGCGACGGCCGAACTGGCGGAAGCCGCTTCGCGCACCGGGGACGACGACCTGGTCGCCGCCGCGCGGAACCGGATGGCCGACCGGGCGCGGCCGCGCCCGACGGTGTGGACACGGGCGCTCGACGCCCGGCTGCGTGCACTGGCCGGCGACACGCCGGAAGAGTGTTACGCCGCGTCGATCGCGCTGCTCACCGGCACGCCGTTGCGGGTCGAGCTGGCCCGGAGCCACCTGCTGTTCGGGGAGTGGCTCCGGCGCGAGGGCCGCCGGGCCGACGCCCGGGAACACCTGCGCACCGCCCACGCGATGACGTCGGCGATGGGCCTGGAGGCGTTCGCGGATCGGGCGCGCCGCGAGCTGCTGGCGACCGGCGAGACGGTCCGCAAACGCACCGCCGGGACCGCCGAGGAGCTGACCGCCCAGGAGTTCCAGATCGCGCGCCTCGCCCGCGAAGGCCTGTCCAACCCCGAGATCGGCACGAGGCTGTTCCTCAGCCCGCGCACCGTGGAATGGCACCTGCGCAAGGTCTTCGGCAAGCTGGGGATCACCTCACGGCGTCAGCTGCGCGAGGCCGCCTTCGACGTGGTGGGCTGAAGCTCCGAAACGGTCCATTGTGGACTCCGAGGTTCGCCCCGACGACGATCTGCCACCCGCCTCTTGCTTTCGCCGCTACCCTGGCCTGATGACCCGATTCGCCCGGCTGGCCGGTGCGGCCGTTGCGCTCGTCCTCGCGGGAACGCTCTCCGCCTGCGCGGACGAGCCACCCGCTCGCGAAGCCTTCGTCGCGAAGCTCAAGGCCGACCCCCGCACCGAGGGAACGCCGGACCAGGCCGTCGAGTGTCTCGCTGACTGGTACGTGACCTACGCGACCGAGGAAGAACGCGCCGCCTTCCTGAACGGCCAGGCCGTGCCGCCGGCCGCCGGGGAAAAGGCCCGGACCGCCATGGTCGGCTGCCTGAAGGCGGCCGCCGGTTCGCGGTGACGAAATAGCCTGTTTGGCCCTGTGGGGTGGATTGCCGGGTTCGCTAGGCTCGTCCACGCAAGATCGGTAGGCTTCTCCACCTTGGGGGGAGGGTGGCCGCCGGTCCATGACGTGGGGGGATCGGTGCGCGAGTCGCGTCGTTTTTTCGTGCTGTCAAAAGTCTGCGTCCTGGCACTGGTGCTCGCGGTCGTGTCCGTCGGGCTGCCGGCTTCTTCGCCCTTCGTCGCCCAAGGTCCAGACCAGAGCGCGGCGGCCGGGAAGGACGCCGGGCCGCCGAAGCGCGTGCGTGAACTGGCCGACCGGCGGACCGCCGGGGCGCGGGTCTTCGAACTGTCCAACGGGCAGTACGAAGCCGAAGTCTCCGCGCGTGCGCAGAACTACCGGGACGGCCGAGGCGCCTGGCAGCCGATCGACCCGACCGTGCGCGAGGACGCGCGCGACGGTTACGTCTTCGCCAACGACACCAACGCTTTCGCCAGCCGGTTCGGCAACCGGACCGACCGGCTGACGAGCTTCGCCCTCGGCGGCACCCAGGTCGACCTGGGGATCGACGGGCCGCCCCGCGGGATCGAGCCGAAGGTCGCCCGCAACTCGGTCAGCTACCCCGGTGCCTTCGACGGTGCCGAAGTGACCTACCGGGTGACCCCGGACGCGCTCAAGGAGGACATCGTCCTCGCCGCGCCGCCGAAGGACGCGACCTACCGGTTCACCCTGCGGCTCGGCGGGGTGATCGCGCGGGCCCAGCCGGACGGGTCGATCGGCTTCTTCCCCGCGACGTCCGACGGGCCGCCGCTGTACGTGATGCCCAAGCCGTTCATGACCGACGCCACCCCCGGCTCGAAGTCGGTGCACGGGAAGTCCCGCAGTGACGCCGTTTCCCAACGCGTGGAGCAGCAGGGCGACCGGATCACCGTGGTGGTCGAGGCCGATCGCGGGTGGCTGGCCGCGCCGGAGCGCACCTACCCCGTGGTGATCGACCCGACCATCAAGATCGAGACGTCGTCGAACGGCGGCCAGGACGTCCAGCTGTGGTCGGACACCCCCACCCGCAACGACGCCGGGTCGTACCAGCTGTCGGTCGGGACCGACAACTCCGGCGTCGCCCGCAGCCTGGTCCGGTTCGACACGTCCGTGGTGCCCGCGGGCACCAGTGTCGCTTCGGCGAAACTGCGCGCCTACTACGACAACGAGCTCTACACCGACGCCAACGACGTCACGATCGAGGCGCGCCGGGTCACCGCCGCCTGGAACGCGAGCACCGCCACCTGGAACACCGCCGCCGCCGCGTTCGCCGAGGCCGGCCTGTCCACCGCGGTCCGGCGCAACGGCGTGACGCACACCTGGTCCGAGTGGGACGTCCGCAACATCGCGCAGTCGTGGGTCTCCGGCACCAGCCAGAACCAGGGCCTCCTGCTCAAGGCCACCGACGAGACGCTGGGCCGCGGCGGGGCGATCTACCTGGCCGGGGACTTCGTCTACAACGGCGACACCGAGACCTTCCCGAAGCTGCTGCTGACCTACGGGCGCCCCGGCGCCGCGCTGGAGCCGATCACCAAGACCTACGCCACCGGCGCCGAACTGGCCTGGTCGCCCTACACCGACCCGGATCCGGCCAACCCGAACGACGACATCGTCGAATACCAGGTGCACCGGTCGGTTTCGCAGGTATACACGCCGTCGGCGTCCACTTTGGTCACTTCGCTGGCGCCCCAGGCGAGCCGGTTCGTCGACACCACCGCGCCGGTCACCCCGGACAGCGCGCCGGACCTCGGCTGGAACGCCGCCTACTACATGATCGCCGTCAAGACCCGTGACGGCCAGGTCATCCCGGGCGCGACGCAGCTGACCCGGACGCCGAAGGCCGGCCAGGTCCGGCAGATCTTCCGCGCGAGCGCGGACACCACCCTCTCGGCCACCCAGGCGAACACCAACCTGAACGTGCTGAACGGGCAGCCGTGGCTGCAGGTCGGCAACAACGGCACCACCTTCGGCAAGACCCGGACGATCGTCAAGTTCGACGGTGTCTCGGCGATCCCGCCCGGCACCACCGTCGTCGACGCGGACCTGTCGCTGTGGGCGTTCTACTCCAACGGGTCGGGCGCGACGTTCGACGGGCACCCCCTCACCAAGCCGTTCGTGGAGGACCAGGCCACCTGGAACCGGGCCTCGACGGCGACCGCGTGGACCACGCCCGGCGGGGACATCGGCGCTCGCGCGGACTTCGTGTCCGGCGTCGCCGACCGGCCGACCTGGCACGTCTGGGAAAACGCCGGGATGGTGCAGAACTGGGTGAACACCCCGTCGGCCAACTACGGCTTCGAGGTCAAGCTGCGCGACGAGGCGACGGTGCAGCAGCGCGTGCTGTTCCTCTCCGACGAGGCGCCGGAACCGCTGCTCCGCCCGACGCTGGGCGTCTCCTACCTCGGCTCGCCGCCCGCGCAGCCCGCCGCGCCCGTGGTTTCCTCCGCGGACTACCCCGCCGACGGGCAGCCGCACGGCGCGGCCGGACGCCCCGGCACGTTCACCCTGAAGCCGGGCAACGGCGTGGCGATCAGCAAGTTCGTCTACCAGCTCGACTCCGACACGCAGCCGACGGAGGTGCCGGCCACCGGGCAGCTCGACCTCACCCTGACCCCGGCCGCGTCCGGCACCCGCAAGCTGACCGTCCGCGCGCTCACCGCCACCGGTTACTCCTCGGCCGCGACCACCTACACGTTCGTGGTCGCCGACGCGCCGCGGCACAAGAAGGTCAAGAGCGACTTCAACGGCGACGGCAAGGACGACGTCGTCACGTTCACCCGCGGCGACACCGCGGACGTCTACGTTTCGCTGTCCGACGGCACGAAGTTCGTCCAGGACGGCGTGCGGTGGCACGAGCAGTTCGCCGCGCAGAGCGAGATCCCGCTGACCGGCGACTTCGACGGCGACGGCAAGGCGGACATCGCCTCCTTCACCCGCGGTACGGACGCGAGCGTGTGGGTCGCCCGGTCCGACGGCACGAAGTTCGCACCGACCCCGGTGAAGTGGCAGAGCCATTTCGCCGCCGGCGAAGAGATCCCGCTGGTCGGCGACTTCGACGGCGACGGCCGCGACGACATCGCGTCGTTCACCCGCGGCACCGACAAGAGCGTCTGGGTCGCGCTGTCGGACGGCACCAAGTTCGCGCCGACCCCGGTGAAGTGGAACGCTTCCTTCGCCGGTGGCACGGAAATGCCCGCGGCCGGCGACGTGAACGGCGACGGCAAGGACGACATCGTCGCCTTCACCGGCGGCGACGCGGCCGACGTGTTCGTCGCGCTGTCCGACGGCACCAAGTTCGCGTCGTCCGCGGTCAAGTGGCACGACAACTTCGCGCCGGACGCGGCCCGCGGCGCGGTCGCCGACATCGACGGCGACGGCAAGGACGACGTCGTCGCCTTCACCGGCGGCCAGGTGACGGCCGCGACGTCGACGGGGTCGGCGTTCGGCACCGCCCGCCAGTGGCACGCCGGGTTCGCCCCGGGCGACGAGCTGCCCGGCGTCGGCGACTTCACCGGCGACGGCAAGTTCGACGTCGTCTCCTTCACCCGGGGCACGACGTCGAAGGTCTTCGTCGCGCCCTCGGACGGCGCCCGGTTCGGCACCGGCGTCCAGTGGCACGGCCACTTCGCGGCCGGGTCCGAGGTGCCGCGGCCCAGCATCTTCGCGGCCGGGCCCGGTACGCCGGCGCCGGTGCCGCCCGCCGCGCCGCTCGTGTCCTCCGTGGACTATCCGAACGACGGCCAGCCGCACGGCGGGGCCGGCCGGCCGGGCACCTTCGTCCTGCGGCCCGGTGACACCGTGCCGATCGCGAAGTTCGTGTACCAGCTCGACACCGACCCGGTGCCGACGGAAACGCCGGCCACCGGCCAGCTCTCGGTGAGCCTCACCCCGGGCTCGGCGGGCACCCGGACGCTGACCGTCCGCGCGGTCACCCCCGGCGGCCTGGTTTCGCCGCCGTCGGTCCACACCTTCGTCGTCGCCCAGCCGGCGCAGCCGCCCGCCGCGCCCGCCGTGTCGTCGACGGACTACCCGGCCGACGGGCAGCCGCACGGCGCGCCGGGCCGCGAAGGCACGTTCCTGCTCAAGCCGGGCAGTGCGGTGCCGGTCACCGGCTACCGCTGGCAGCTCGATGACGGCGGCCCGGCCGACGTCGCGGGCACCGGCGAGGTGCCGGTCAAGGCCACCCCGGCGACCCCGGGCCAGCACCGGCTGACGGTACGGGCGCTCGGCGCCGAGAACACGGTGTCGCCGGTGACGACGTACACCTTCGTCGTCGCCGACCCGCCGGGCGGACCCGGTGCGCCGCAGGTGGTTTCGGCCGACTACCCGGCTGGCGGCGCCCCCCACGGCGCGCCCGGCCGGGAGGGCACCTTCACCTTCCGCCCGACCGGCTCGACCGCCATCGCCGGCTACCGCTGGCAGCTGAACGGCGGCCCGGTCACGGAGGTGGCCGGCGCCGGCAAGGTGCTGGTCAAGATCACGCCGGCCACGGCGGGCACGCAGACGCTGACCGTGCGCACGTTCACCGCGGCGGGCGCGGTTTCGGCGCCGGCGAACTACGTCTTCGAAGTCGCCCAGCTCGCCGCGCCGGACGCACCCTCGGTGTCCTCTGTGGACTACCCGAACGACGGGCAGCCGCACGGTGACGCGGGCCGGGAAGGCGCGTTCACCTTCCGGCCGTCCGGGACGACGCCGGTCTCCGGGTTCCGCTGGAAGCTCGACGACGGCGCGACCACCGACGTCCCGGGCACCGGCGAGGTCACCGCGCGCGTCACCCCGCCGACCGGCGGCACGCACACGCTGACCGTGTGGGCCCTCGGCGGCGCGGG
This sequence comes from Amycolatopsis sp. NPDC005003, assembly GCF_053600695.1. Classification (NCBI taxonomy): domain Bacteria; kingdom Bacillati; phylum Actinomycetota; class Actinomycetes; order Pseudonocardiales; family Pseudonocardiaceae; genus Amycolatopsis; species Amycolatopsis sp. NPDC005003. The sequence continues at coordinate 27,744 of NZ_JBSGAI010000013.1, forward strand.
TTCGGCCTCCGCCCCGGCGGTCTACACGTTCCTGGTGGCGGGCGCGGCCCCGACCCCGGACGTGCCGACCGTCAGCTCCACCGACTACCCGGCGGACGGGCAGCTGCACGGCAGCCTCGCCCAGGCCGGCTCGTTCACCCTGCGCTCGCAGGGAACCGTCGGGGCCGACGCGTTCCGGTACCAGCTCGACACCGACGCCGCCCCGACCGAGGTCACGGCGGGCACGGGCACGGCGACGCTGTCGCTCACCCCGGTCCGCTCCGGCTGGCGCACGCTCACGGTGTGGGCCAAGGTCACCTCGTCCGGCGTGCTTTCCGCACCCGCGAAGTACACCTTCGCGGTGGGCGCGCCGGCCGGGCCGCGCGACTACTTCTACGACGCGGCCGGCCAGCTCGCCGGCGTGACCAACAACTCCGGTGAAGCCGCCGCCTACCGCTACGACGCGGCGGGCAACCTCGAGGCGACCGACCGGTACCGCGCCGACACCGCGTCGATCTTCGCGCTGGTCCCCGCGCGTGGCCCGATCGGGAGCACGATCGAGATCAGCGGCACCGGCTTCGCCGTGCAGGCCGCCGACAACCAGGTGACGTTCGACGGCGTCACCGCGCAGGTCACCGCGGCCAGCACCAACCGGCTTTCGGTCGTCGTGCCGCCGGGCACCGGCGCGGGCGCGGTGAAGGTCACCGCGGGCGGCAAGTCGGCCACGAGCCGCAGCCCGTTCACGGTCACCCGGGGCGTCCCGGCGCCGGCCATCTCCGGCGTCTCGGCCGACCGCGCCAACTCCGGTGACACCGTCACCATCACCGGGACCGGGTTCGACCCGGACCCGGCGCGCAACGTCGTGCTGTTCCACCAGACCACTGCCCGCGTCAAGCAGGCCGACCCGGGCAAGCTGGTCGTCGAGGTCCCGGCGGCGGCGAGCTCCGGCCGGATCTCGGTGCGCACGCCCGGCGGCCAGGCCACGAGCACGGGCGACTTCCTGGTCGCCCCGCGCGGGTTCGTCGTCGACCAGCTCGTGTCCGGCGGCCGCATCGAGCTCGGCAGGCCGCTCGACCTCGACATCCCCGCGGGCAAGGCGGCGGTCGTCCTGGTCGAGGGCAAGGTCGGCGAGCGGCTGCACCTGGACCTGGAGAACAACACGGTCCCGGTCCGCTCGGCCATGTGGATGTTCACCCCGCACGGCGGCGACTTCGCCCGCCGCACCATGGGCGACCCGCTCGACCTGTGGGCGGGCAGCACGCTGCGCCAGGACATCCCGGTGTTCGGCGCGAACGGCACCTACACGATCGTGGTGGCGCCGGACGACAACGCCGCCGGCAAGGTGCGGATCACCGCGTCCCACACGCTGACCGGCGACAAGCTGACCCGCGACGGCACCGGCGTGCCGTTCACCGTGTCGGTCGCCGGGCAGCGCACGGAGATCCCGTTCACCGCCACCGCGGGCGAGTGGCTCAGCTTCGGCCTGACCGACCTGAGCATGCCCACCAACACGTGGGACATGCTGGTCACCGAGCCGGACGGCCGGACCTACCAGTGGAAGGCCTCGCTCACCGAGTACATCCCGACCATGGTCTTCCAGGCCAAGCAGACCGGGACGTTCAAACTGGGCGTCACCTTCGCCCCCGGCGAGCTCGGCGCGGGCAAGGTGTGGCTGTCCGGCGTGATCGAAGCGGGCAGGCTCGCCGTCGACGGGGCCGGCACGCTGATGAAGATCAACCGGCCGGGTCAGTCCGTGCGGATGCCGTTCACCGGCGTGCAGAACAAGCCGCTGCGCTTCGGCATCACCGAGAACACGCTGCGCGAGAACGGCCGCCCCGGCTACCCGAGCGGGATCATGGTGGAGCCGGACGGCAACCAGGTCGAGCTGCGCACCGGCACCCAGGAGATCAAGCCGCTGCCGATCCGCAAGAACGGCGAGCACAACCTGTTCATGGGCGGCTGGGAGGCCGTCGGCACCGCCAAGGGCTGGCTGACCACGGGCATCGAAGGCGGCACGCTGCCGGTCAACGCCCAGACCAAGGTCACCTTCGACCGGCCGGGCCGCGAGTACTGGTTCGACTACGACGGCGTCAAGGACGAGCCGCTGCGGCTGTTCGCCCGGCTCAAGAGCCTGCCCGGCACCCTCACCATGCGGGTGTACCAGCCGACCGGCGGCAAGCTGGTGAGCAGCACCTTCCAGAACACCCTCGACATCGCGGCGCTGCCGGAGACCGGCCGGTACCGGATCCACCTCGACCCCGGCTACGCCACCACCGGCGACGTGACCATCGCCGCGTCGAAACCGCAGGACCTCGGCGCGCTGACGCTCGACGCGCCCGCGCGGGCGGTGTCGGTCACCGTGCCGGGGCAGACCATCGCCGCGAAGTTCACCGGACAGGCCGGGCAGCGGCTCACCCTCGGGCTGGCGTCGGCGAACATCCCGTTCGCCAAGCTGAAGATCCTCAAGCCGGACGGCACCCAGCTCGACTTCTACTCCGCGCAGTACCTGGGCGGCGGCGCCACCGGGCTCGACCTGATCGCGCTGCCGGTGGCGGGTGAGTACCGGGTCCTGCTGGAGCCGATCGACGACGGCAGCATCCCGGTCGCCGGCGACCTTTCGGTCGCCCTGTTCGGCGAGGCCGACGGCGGCAAGGCCGACATCGGCGGCGCGGCGCGGACGATCACCATCGCGCGGCCGGGCCAGAACGGGAAACTGACCTTCGACGGCACGGCCAACGACGTGCTGCAGCTCGACATCACCCGCACGTTCCCGAACAACACGGGCGCCTACTACAGCCTGATCGCCCCGGACGGGACGGTCTCGCCGCGGCACTCGTTCATGTCGTTCGACCGGTTCAAGATGGCGGCGCTCAAGCAGACCGGCACCTACACGCTCGTGTTCGACCCGGCGGGCGGCGTCACCGGCACGATGACCGTGGCGATCTCCAAACCCGCGGCCGCCGCCGTGGCCTCGGCGCAGACCCCGGCCGAGCCGCCGAAGCCGGTCACCCCGAAGTGCACCCCGGCCGACCCGCCGCCCCCGGTGGGCAAGCCGGCGCGGGCGCTGGGCGTCCCCGAAGCGCCGCCCGCGCCGAAACCGGCGCCGGCGCCGTCGAACTGCACGCCGTCCGGCGGCTGGCAGCCCGACCGCGCCAACCTGAACGGCACCGACTGGAACACCCGCTACGACCCGCAGCCCGTCCGGGACCGGCCGCTGCAGTTCCCGGTCGGCTTCACCGGCGTGGTCGGGCAGGTCAAGTCGACCGCCGGGCAGCCGCTCACCGGCGTCACGGTCAGCGTGGCGGGCCACCACGTCCCCACCGACGAGCAGGGCAAGTTCGCGCTGACCGACCTGGCCGCGGGCCACGTCGTGCTCCGCGTCGACGGCCGGACGGCGGTCGGCACCGGCGGGCGCCCGTTCGGCGCCTTCGACATCGGCGTCGACCTGCAGGACGGCCAGGTGCTGGTGCTGCCGTACACGGTGTTCCTGCCGGAGATCGACGCCGCGGCCACCGTGCGGATCCCGAGCCCGACCACCAAGGAGACGGTGCTGACCACGAAGGCCATCCCCGGCCTCGAGGTGCGCCTCCCGGCGGGCACGGTGGTCCGCGACGCCGACGGCACCGTGGCCACCGAGCTGAGCCTGACGCCGATCCCGATCGACCGGCCGCCGTTTCCGTTGCCGCCGACGAAGGTCCCGGTGTACTTCACCGTCCAGCCGGGCGGCGGCTACCTCTTCCCCGAGGGCGCCACGATCGTCTACCCGAACTACACGAAGGAGCCGCCGGGCACCCGCACCCAGTTCTGGAACTACGACCCGGACGGCAAGGGCTGGCACATCTACGGCTACGGCACGGTGTCGCCCGACGGCACGCAGATCGTGCCCGACCCGAGCGTGCGGTTCTACCGGCTGACCGGCGCGATGACCGCGGTCCCCGGCATGAACCCGCCGCGGATCGCGCCCCGGCCCAACGGGGCCCGGGTCGGCGACCCGGTGGACCCGTCGACCGGGCTGCTGGTCGACGAGACGACCGACATGGTCGTCGACGACATCGCGCCGATCGAGATCAAGCGCACCTACCAGCAGGGCGACACCGACATCCGCACCTTCGGCGTCGGCACGAGCTTCAACTACGGGCTCTACCCGTGGTCGCCCGGGGTCATCGGGCAGTTCACGTTCCAGGAGTTCGACCTGGTGCAGGCCGACGGCAGCAAGATCCACTACCGCCGGACGTCACCGGGCAAGGACTACGCGGGCGCGGTGTTCAAGGCCGACCCGACGCCGACCCGGTTCGACGGCTCGGTCGTGCGGTGGGTCGACAGCGGCTGGGACGTCACCCTGCGCGACGGCACGGTGATGGTGATCGGCGAAGAGGCGCCGCTGCAGGAGATCCGGGACAAGTTCGGCAACACCACCACCCTGACCAGGGCGACCGCGCCGCCGGGCACCGACGGCAAGGTCCGCGCCAACGGGCCGGTCACCCAGATCACCTCGCCGAGCGGCCGCTGGGTGCGGTTCACCTACGACGCGGCGAACCCGCCCCGGGTGGCCTCGATCGAGGACAACCTCGGCCGGCGCGTCTCCTACACCTACGACGCGACCGGGCACCTGGAGTCGGTCACCGGGCTCGGCGGCGGGATCACCCGCTACACCTGGGAAAACGGGCTGCTCAAGACCATCACCGACGGCCGCGGCATCCGGTTCCTGCTCAACGAGTACGACGCCAAGGGCCGGGTGAAGCAGCAGACCGCGGCCGACAACGGGGTCACGAAGTTCGACTACGTCGAGTCGGGCGACGCGATCACCGAAACCCGGGTCACCGACCCGCGCGGGCACGTCCGGCGGTTCACCTTCAACGCGGCGGGCGCGGTGCTCACCGACACGAAGGCCTTCGGCACCGCACTCGCGGCGACCACGACGAACGAGTACGAGGCCGACGGTGTCCGGCTGAAGTCGAGCACGGATCCCTTGCAGCGCAAGACTTCCTACGTCTACGACGACAACGGTCAGATCAAGGAGCAGACCGTACTGGCGGGCACCGCGGACGCGCGCACCGAGAAGTTCGAGCGCAACGGCCCGCACGGGGAGCTGACCAAGCACACCGACTCCTACGGCAAGGACACGGTCTACGGCCTGGACGCGCGGGGCGCGGTCCAGACGGTGACCGACCCGCTGAACCGCAAGACCACCTACGTGACCGACGAGAAGGGACTGGTCACCAAGGTCACCGATCCGGCGGACAAGTCTTCGACGACGGACTACGTGGGCGCCGACCCGGTCCGCACGACCGACCAGCTCGGCCGGGTCTCGACCGCCGGGTTCGACGCGACCGGCCGGGAAGTGCTGACGGCCGACCCCCGCGGCGCGATCACGGAAACCACGTACACGGCGGTGAACGAAATCGCCTCGGTCACCGACCCGCTCGGCCGCCGGATGTCCTACGAGTACGACCAGAACGGCAACCGCACCAAGGTCACCGACGCCCGTGACGGGCAGACCGTGTTCGAGTACGACCGGATGGACCGGGTGCACCAGGTGACCGACCCGCTCGGCAAGTCCGAGCTGGCCGACTACGACGAGAACGGCAACCTCAAGAAGCACACCAGCCGTCGCGGCATCGCCACCGAGCACGACTACGACGAACTCGACCGGCGCCAGGAGAGCCGGTACGGCACCGAGAGCACCACGAAGTTCGGCTACGACCTCGCCGGCCGGCTGAAGCGGACCGAAGACTCCGTGGCGGGCGTCGCGACCACGGACTACGACGGCCTCGACCGCATCAAGGCGGAGACCACCACGCACGGCAGCGTGTCCTACGCCTACAGCGTGGGCACGCGGGACCGGATCATGACGGTGCCCGGCCTGGCCACGGTGCGCCAGGTCTACGACGCGACGGGCGCGCTCGCCGAGGTGCAGCAGGGCGGGACCGCGGTGACCACGGTCAGCCGGGACAGCGCCGGGCGGCCGGAGCGGATCGGCGCACCCGGTGGCGGGGTGTCCCAGACCTACGCCTACGACGCCGCCGGGCAGACCAAGTCGATCACCTACCGGTCCGGGACGACGGTGCTGGGCCAGCTCGCCTACGACTACGACGGCGCCGGCCTGCCGATCAGGACGAGCGGGAGCTACTCCCGCGCGATGCTGCCGGAACAGTTCGGCTCGGCGACGTACGACCAGGCGAACCGGATCCGCGCGATCGGCTCCACGCCGATCGCCCACGACCCGGACGGCAACCTGATCTCCGACGGGACGGCCACCTACAGCTGGAACGCCCGCGGCCAGCTGGCCGGCGAGACCGCACCGGGGGTGACGGCCGGCTTCGTCTACGGCGCGGACGGCCGCCGCCAGGGCCGCACGGTCAACGGCGTCACCACGAACTTCCTGTACGACGGCCTCAACCCGGTGCAGGAAAAGGTGAACGGGACGGTCACCGCGACGATGACCTCGGCGGGCGTCGACGGGTTCCAGTTGCGGGAATCCGGTGGCGTCACCCGCCGCTACCTGACCGACAACATCGGCAGCACGGTCGGGGTGGTCGACGACACGGGTGCCGGCGCGTCGTACACCTACGAACCGTTCGGCCGCACCTACGTCACCGGGGACGACCGCGGCAACTCGGTCCGGTACGCCGGGCGCGAAGACGACGGCACCGGGCTGTACTTCAACCGGGCCCGGTACTACAGCCCCGTGCTGCAGCGGTTCCTCAGCGAGGACCCGATCGGGTTCGAGGGCGGCGACAACCTCTACGGCTACGTGGGCAACCAGCCGACCCGGCTCACCGACCCGCTGGGCACCAAGCCGGCGTCCTCGGGCAACGGCTGTGGTTCGAACAGCTTCACGCCCGACACCCGGGTGCGGATGGCCGACGGCTCGAGCAAGCCGATCGCCGAGGTGAAGCTGGGCGAGAAGGTGCTGGCCACCGACCCGGCGACCGGCCGCACCGAAGAGCGCGTGGTCACCGCGACCATCGCGGGTGACGGGCAGAAGAACCTGGTCGACATCTCGGTCGACGTCGACCACGACGGCCGGGCCGACTCCACGATCACCGGCACCGACGGCCACCCGTTCTGGGTCGCCGGGCCCGGCGAATGGCGCGAGGCCAAGGACCTGCGCCCCGGCGACCTGCTGCGCACCGCGGCGGGCACGTTCGTCCAGGTCACCGCGACCGACCGGCGCACGGCCGTGCAGCGGGTGCACAACCTCACCGTCGACGGCCTGCACACGTACTACGTGCTCGCCGGGGACGCGCCGGTCCTCGTCCACAACATCGGGGGCAAGGCAGGCGGGTACAGCGAGGAAGCCTGCGCGCTGTTCTACCCCGGGCCGAACGCCCAGGAGTGGATCACCGCACGCGGGCCCGGCCGGGACTGGACGGCGGAGGAGATCCGGGAGATGAACCGGATCGGCAACACCTACGGCTGCCACAGCTGCGGCGCCACGTCGTCGGGCTACCCGAGCGGGACCTGGGTGAAGGACCACCAGCCGGTGTCCACGTTCAACACCGGCAACGGACCGCAGATACTGTTGCCCCACTGTAAGTTGTGCAGCGGAAACCAGGGCCGGGCCGCAGCGCAGATGGGCCGCGACGGGATAAACCCGTACACGGACTACTAGTGCCGGTGCCGGTGCAGATTGGCTGAGGAAATGGACCGATTCAGCGTCGACGTGCCGTGGGGCCTGCTCCGGATCGAAGCCGTGGGCTCGACCATCGGGATACCCGAAAAGGATCCGGCGGGTTCACCGGTGGACAGCCACGAGGAGTGCCTCACCGTCGCGGTCGCGCAGGGCGGCCTGGAGCCGGTGGACGTCGGGGTCTCCCTGGACGACGGTGAAGACGAGGGAACCCTCGTCTTCGACGGTCCGTTCCGGATCCTCGAGGACGGGTTCGAGGTGGCGGACATGGTGGGTGAGGAATTCCGCCACCACTACCCGGCGCCGCCCGGTGTCGCCCGGATCCGCGTTTGGCTCGACGTCCCGGAAGAAGCGCAGCGGGTGAGGATCCGGCTCACCGCACAGTGACATCTCCGAAGCAGTGATCCGAGAACCTGGGGGAGCAATGCAAGCGTTGGCGGGCTGGAGACGGCTGCTCGCGGCGGCCGCCGCGGGATCGGTGTTCGCGGGGGTCTTCGCGGGTGCGGCGCAGGCCCAGGAAGGGCAGGTGCACGAGCCCGCGGGCGCGCAGGTCGTCGACGGCAGCTACATCGTCACGCTGAAACCCGGCACCGCCGCGGCTTCGGGTTCCGGTGCGCTCACCCGGAAACACGGTGGCCGGGTCAGCCGCACCTTCGGGGCGGCGCTGAGCGGGTTCGCGGTGCACGCCTCCGCGGCGGAAGCGAAGCGGCTGGCCGCCGATCCGCGCGTGGCGCGCGTCGAGGCCGACACCGTCGTGCGCGGCACCGGGACCCAGACGACTCCGCCGTGGAACCTCGACCGGGTGGACCAGCACAGCACCGTCCTCGACGACGAGTACACCTACGCCGAAGCCGCCGGCGCCGGGGTGTCGGTGTACGTCATGGACACCGGCGTGCGTGTCTCGCACGCGGAGTTCGGCGGCCGCGCCACGGTCGGGTTCGACGCCATCGGCGACGGCTGGAACGGACAGGACTGCAGCACCGTCGGGCACGGCACCCACGTCGCGGGCACGATCGGCGGCACGACCTACGGCGTGGCCAAGAAGGCCAAGCTGATCTCGGTGCGGGTGCTCAGCTGCGAGAATTTCGGGACGGTCAGCCAGATCATCGCCGGCGTCGACTGGGTGACCCAGCACGCGCAGCGCCCGGCGGTGGTCAACATGAGCCTCGGCGGCGGCAAGTCGGACGCCGAGGAACTGGCGATCAAGAACTCCATCGCCTCGGGCATCACGTACGTCGTGTCCGCGGGCAACGACAACCGGGACGCCTGCCTGGCCAGCCCGGCCGCCCTGCGCGAGGCGATCACCGTCGGGGCCAGCAACCCGGTCGACGAGCGGGCCCGCGACTGGAAGGACACCCCCACCGGCCCCACCAGCGGATCGAACTACGGGACCTGCCTCGACCTGTTCGCGCCGGGCGAGTCGATCAAGTCGTCGCACAACGCCACCGACACCGCGACGGTGACGTTGCGCGGCACGTCGATGGCGAGCCCGCACGTGGCGGGCGCCGCCGCGCTGCTGCTTTCCCAGTCCCCGAACCTGACCCCGGCCGAGGTGACCGCCACGCTGCTCGGCCAGGCCAGCTCCGGCGTGCTGAAGCCGGCCGACCTCGGCACGGGCTCGCCGAACAAGCTGCTCTACACCGGTGTGCCGCCGCGGGCGGTGTGCGCGCTGGCCGACGACACCCGCCGTCCCGTGCCCGACCAGGGTTCGGTCACCAGCACGATCGACGTCACCACCTGCCCGCGCAAGGTCGCGGCCACCGCGCGGGTGCGCGTGCGCGCCGAACACCCGTTCCGGGGTGACCTGTCGGTGAAGATCACCGCGCCCAACGGCCTGGAGAAGGTGCTCAAGGAGGCCGACGGGAACGACGCGGCGACGGACCTCGACGCGACCTACCCGCTCACCGGAATGTCCTCTGTGGACGCCAACGGGCCGTGGAAGCTGGTCGTGACCGACAACTTCGGCTTCGACGAAGGCACGCTGACCCACTGGGAGCTGGTGCTGGCCGAGCCGCCGGTCGGCCTGCCGGTGGTCACGTCGGCGACCTACCCCTCCGACAGCCGGCCGCACGGCGGCGCCGGCGTGGCGGGCACGTTCTCGTTCGCGCCGGGGGACGCCGTGCCGGTCGCGAAGTACTCCTACCAGCTCGACGGCGAGGCGACGGCGAGGGAGGTGACCGCCACCGACGGCCGCGCGACCGTCACCGTCACCCCGGCCGCGGCCGGGCACCGCACCCTCACCGTGCGCGCCTTCAACGGCGTCGGCGAGCCGTCCGACGTGTTCGTGTACGACTTCATCGTCGCCGAACAGCCCCCGCCCGCGGCGCCGGTGGTGACCTCGTCGGACTACCCGGCCGAAGCGCAGGCCAACGGCGGCGTCGGCCTGCCCGGCACCTTCACGTTCAAGCCCGGTGGGTCCGGGGCGGTCACGAAGTACGTCTACCAGCTCGACACCGACGCGTCGCCGTCCGAAGTGGCCGCCACGGGCGGAGCTTCGGTCGGGATCACGCCGACGGCGGCCGGGGCCCGGACGCTGACCGTGCGGGCGGCAGACGGCGGGGTGCTGTCGGCACCGGCGACCTACTCCTTCACCGTCGCCGGGGCGGCCGACGTGGTCGACGGCGGAACGCTCGCCGTCGAAGGCGCGGCGGTCACCGCGGCCGTCCCGGCGGGCAAGGTGCTGCGGTTCGGGTTCGACGGCGCGGCGGGCGACCGGCTCGGCTTCGGCGTGACGGCGAACTCGATCGGCACCAACGCGCGGTTCTGGCTGACCGACCCGGCCGGGCGGGCGACGACGGTGGAGCCCAACAACGGGCCGGGTTTCATCACGGCGAGCAACGCCCGTTCGGCGCCGTTGCCGACGCTGGCGGCGACCGGCCGGTACTCGCTGTTCGTCGACCCGAACGGCGCCGGCACCGGTAGCGTCACCGCGCAGCTGGCCCGCAAGCTGGCCGGCAGCACCGACACCGCGGCACAGGGCTATTCGTTCACGCTGGCCAAGGCCGGTCAGCTCGCCGAAGTCGGGTTCGACGCCGCGGCGGGGACCTGGTACGACTTCGGGTTCACCGATCAGCCCGAGTTCCAGCTGCTGTCGGTGGACGTGTTCGACCAGGACAACGCGAAGGTCGGCGGCACCCAGCTCGCCTTCAGCCGCTACTCGGGCCGCTTCCGGGCCGCCACCACCGGCCGGTACCGGCTCGTCTTCGGCTTCTACTTCGGTGAAGCGGGCGGCGGCAAGCTGTGGCTTTCGTCCGAAGTGGACGGTGGCAGCGTGACGACGACGAGCGCGGGGAAGGCCCTCACGCTGTCCCGGCCGGGCCAGAGCGCGCGGCTGCGGTTCGACGGGACGGCGGGGCAGCGGCTGGGCATCGGGTACACCGACACCAGCCTGAACCCGACCGCGTCCGTCACCGGACCGGACGGCGCGCCGGTTCCGGTGACCGCCCACAGCGGCGGCGCGTCCGTCGCCGCGCTGACCGGGACGGGCAGCCACGAGCTCCTGGTCGGCGGCGGCACCGGTGCGGTCACCGTCTGGCTGTCGGAGGACGTGGCGGCCGGCGCCCTCACGACCACCGGCGCGGCCAAGCCGGTCACCCTCACCCGGCCCGGGCAGCACGCGCGGGTCACCGTCGACGGCACCGCCGGGCAGCGGCTCGGCCTCGCGACGACCGCCGGGACCACCGGCTTCACCGAGTTCAACGTCGCGGCGAACAACCCGGACGGCACGCAGCTCGACTCCGCCGCGGGGCTGAACAGCCCGGACAGCTACACGTTCGCCCCGCTGCCGTCGACCGGCCGGTACGAGCTCGTGGTCAGCTCCATGCGGAGCGCGACGGGGACGGTGACGCTGACCTTGTCCGAGCCGGTCGTCGCGGGCACGATCACGGCCGGCGGCGCGGCGGCGACGGTGACGGTGAGCCGGGCCGGGCAGGATGGCCAGCTCTCGTTCACCGGCGCGAGCGGCGACCGGCTGCGGCTGACGTTCGGCAGCAGCACCATGACCCCGAGCACGGCCTTCAACGTGACCGTGTTCCGGCCGGACGGCACCAGGCTGGTGGACCGGACCCCGCGGACGAACCTGACGCCGTACGACCTGCCCACCCTGTCGGTGGCCGGCACCTACGTGGTGCTGGTGGAGCCCTGGTCGGCCTCGACCGGCTCGATCGCCGTGGGCCTGGCGAGGCAACCGTGACGGTCGGCAGGCGGGCGTTCCTGGCCGCGGTCGGGGCCGTCGGCCTGGCCGGGTGCGCCCCCGCGGCGGAGCCGCCCCGCCGGGCCGCCGGTCCCCGGCAGCCGGGCGTGGTGACGCCGGCCCCGCCCCGGGTCGAGCTGGCGGCGTTCGACGTGACCGCGCGCGACCGCGAAGGGCTCGCGGCGATCCTGCGGGCGCTGAGCGCCCCGGTACCGGGCGTCACGCTGACGGTCGCGGTGGGGGCGTCGTTGTTCGACGGGCGCTTCGGGATCGAACGGCCCCGCCTGCTGACCCCGATGCCGGCGTTCCGCAGCGACGTGCTGGACCCCGACTGGTGTCACGGGGACCTGCTGGTCCAGGCGGGCGCCGCGACGGCCGGGCCGATCGAACGCGCGCTGGGCGCGAAGATCCCCGGCCTGGTGCCGCGCTGGCGCCAGGCCGGGTTCCACCCCGACGGCCCGGTCCGGAATCTGTTCGGGTTCCGCGAGGGCGCGGGCAACCCGGACGCGGCGGACCCCGCGCTGATGGACCGGCTCGTCTGGGTCCAGCCAGGCGACGACGAGCCCGCGTGGTGCGCGGGCGGCACCTACCAGGTGGTCCGGCTCATCCGCCTGGCCACGCCGACGTGGGACGCGAAACCCGTGCCGGACCAGGAACGGGTGTTCGGCCGCGCCAAGGAAAGCGGCGCCCCGCTCGGCCGGGAGCGGGAACAGGACGCGCCGGACTACGCGGGTGACCCGCGGGGCGAAGTGATCGCCCTGGACGCCCACATCCGGCGGGCGAACCCGCGGACGCCGGAGAGCGAAGCCCACCGGATCCTCCGGCGCGGTTACTCGTCGACCGACGGCGAGGGGCGGGCGGGCCACCTCTTCGTCTGCTTCCAACGCGACGTGGAGCGGGGTTTCGCGACGATCCAGCGGCGGTTGGCGGGCGAGGCGCTGGAGCGCTACACCCTGCCCTTCGGCGGCGGGTACTACTTCGTGCTGCCGGGCGCCACGGGCGGGGGCGACCACGTCGGCAAGGCCATGCTGGGGTGACTGCGCCGGAGCGCGGTCCGTGCCGGCATGGTCACCGCCGGGGGGCAGGCTTCGGATCGCCGCGCACGGCGGGCGCCCGGATGCCGGGAGCCCGCCGTGCTTTCGGCCCTACTTCGCCGCGTCGCCCGGCTTTCCGGCGACCGGCCCACGCGACGAGCCCGGCGGGGTGCGGCCGGGCACGCCGTTGACGAGCTCGGTGCTGTACGCCAGCGTGACCGTCGAGTAGGCGATCGCGTCGGCGTTCTGGTCCAGCACCACGAGGTTGTTGTTGGCGAACGTGTCGCACGCCTGGTGGTAGCAGCTGTCGTAGGCGACGCCGGCCGTGCCGCCGTAGGTCGCCGCCTGCGCCGCGGTCTTCACGCCCTCGGCCCCGGTGAACAGGCCACCGGCCGGGATGCCGACCGCGATGAACGGGCCGTAGTCGCTGCGGCCGTCGAACGCCGTCGGCTCGGTGGCGAGCCCGCGGCCGGCGAAGAACTTCAGGAAGACGTTCTCGATCGCCCCGGAGCCGGCGGGACCGGGGGCGCTGAGCCCGGCCGAGCCGTCGCCGTCGTAGACGAACCGGACGAAGTTCGGCGAGGCGACCATGTCGAAGTTCAGGTACAACGCGATCCGGTCCGCTTCGGCCTGGGTCAGGCCCTGCACGTAGTGCGCCGACCCGAGCAGGTTGAGCTCTTCGGCGCCCCACCAGGCGAACCGCACCGTGTTGGTCGGCTTGGCCTTGGCGAACATCCTGGCCACCTCGAGGATCGTCGCGGTGCCGCTGCCGTTGTCGTTGATGCCGGGTCCGGCGAGCACCGAGTCCAGGTGCGCGCCGACCATCACGACGTTGCCGCCGGTGCGGGCGCCGGGCAGTTCGGCGAGGACGTTGCGGGTCTGCCGGATCTGGCTGACGGTGCTCGTGGCCAGGTGCACGGTCGCGCCCTGGAGGCTGACGCCGATGTCGAAGCTGGTGCCGACCACCGGGATCGTGATGCCCGGCGCGCCGAGCGTGCCGCCGAAGGCGTCGGTGCGGCCCGGCTGGCCCTCGTTGAAGATGATCACGCCGCTCGCGCCCGCGGCCTGCGCGTTGGCCGCCTTGTCGGCGAAGGCGCAGGTACCGCGCTGGAGCAGGGCGATCTTCCCCGCGACGAAGCCGGCGAAGTCGGCGGCCTCGCACCCGCTCGTCGAGGACGGCACCGGGGCCGGCGGCAGCATCAGGTCGACCGCCTGGGTCACCGCGGTGACGTTCCCGCTGCCCGAGTAGGTCATGGTGCTGAAGTCGGTGCCCGGTGTGAACAGCCGGAAGAGCGGCGCCACCTGCTCCATGGCCTGGCTGTTGAGCTGGAAGAACGGGAAGTCGAAGTCCTGCGTGGTGACCTTCAGGCCCGCGGCGCGCGCCTGGCTTTCGACGTAGGCCGCGGACGCGGTGTAGCCGGGCGTGCCCGAGGCCCGCGTGCCACCGTTGGCGTCGGCGGCGTTCTGCAGCGCCTGCTGGTGGACCCGCACCCCGCCGACGGTGACGCACTCGAGCATCAGCTGCACGGTGTTGTTGGTCCGGGTGTCACAGCCGGCCGGCGCGGCCGAGGCCGGCACGGAGACGGCGGCGATCGCCGGGAGGACGAGCAGGCCGGCGACCGCCGCGACGGCGGCGCGCGGTCTCTTCCTGAGGTGGTGGGACATCGTTGTCCACTTCCTTTCGGATACGGGCGCTGGGGTGTGCCCATACCGGATATGTCGGGACGAACGGCTCAGTTGTCACATCCGATCGGCGTAGTGACAGGGAGCTGACCTGCGGTTACGTGCAGATGGCACCCGGGGTGGCGCGCCTCGCGAGCGGGCGGCCGCCCGCGGCGCGCGTACGATTCCCGGAGCGTCGAGCGGGTGAAACGGACCGAGGGGGAGCCGGTTGGGCTGGAAAGCCGTCCGTCTGTGGACACTGGTCTCCGTTCTGCTGGCGGGACTCGCCGGGTTCTCGATGCTGCGGGTGGTGGGCTCGCCACTCTGGGCCGCGGTGGCGGCCGCCGGCACGGCGCTGCTCGGGGTGGTCGTCCCCCTGGCCATCGAGCGGCTGCGCAAGCACGCGCGGCCCGCCGAGCTGCCCGCGGTGGTCCGCTCGACGCGCTTGCCGACCGTGGCCGAGGCGCTGGCCGCGGCCCGGAAGCAGGGCGGCGACCGGTGGACCAGGCTCGGCGTCCACACCGCCATCCCCCTGCCGGAGTACCACGACGAGGCGTTGTCGCCGTCCTTGCCGCGCTATGTGCCGCGTGACGCCGACGAACGGGTGCGGGCGTGGCTGGCCGGCGCCGCGGCGTCGGGCGGATTCCTGCTGCTGGTCGGGGATTCCGCGGCCGGCAAGACCCGGATGGCGGTGGAGGCGCTCGACCAGGAGCCGCTACGCGGCTGGCGGTTCCTGCACCCCACATCGGCCCGCGAGGTCACCGCCCTGACCACGGGACGGCCCGGGACCGTGGTGTGGCTCGACGAGATCCAGAACTTCCTCGCCGGCTCGGACGCCCTGACCGCGGCCACCGTCGACCGCCTGCTCGACACGGACCGGGTGATCCTGGTGGGGACCGGCTGGCCGGACACGGTCGAACGCTTCTCCGCGGCCCCCGCCGACCCGGACCGCGACCTGTTCAAGGACGCCCGGCTGATCCTCCGGCGCGCGCACCGCCAAGACGTCTCCGCGACGTTTTCCGCGGCGGAGCTGGCGCGGCTGGAGGCGATCCCCGACCCCCGGTTGCACGAAGCGGCGCGAGCCGGCCCCCGGGTCACCGAGGCGCTGGCCGCGGTGCCCGACCTGATCCGGCGCTGGCGGCACGGGCCGGACGAGTTCGGGGTGCTCGTGGTGACGGCGGCGACGCTGTGCCGCCGGGCCGGGCACCCGGACACGGTGCCCCGGAGGCTGCTGGAGGCGGTCACCACCGCTTTGTTGTCCGAACGGCAGCGGCCGAAGGCGCGGGCGGACTGGTTCGCGAACGCGCTGGCGTGGGCACAGCAACCGGTGCGGGGACAGAGCAGTCTCCTGTGGGCGGTCGGGACCGCGCCCGGGGCGACCGACGGCTACCAGGTCGCCGACGCGCTGGTGCAGGACGCGGCGGCGGACGGCGCACCACCCAACCGGGCCCTGGACGCTCCATTGTGGACGGCCATTGCGGAGCACGCGGACGTCGCCGTCGTCCGGGCGGTGCTCAACGCGTTGTACAGCCAGAACCTCCCGCGCCGGGAAGAGAAGGGCATCGCGCGGACGATCTGGCGCCGGCTCGCCGAAGCCGGCGATGCCGATGCCATGAACCACTTCGGCCTGCTGGTGGTGGCTTCCGAGCTGATCGGTGAGGACGTCAGCGACGCAGAACGGCAGGAGAGCCGGGAGTGGACGCGGCGCGCGGCCGAACTGGGCCACGAGGGGGCCATGCTGTCCGTCGCCGGTGAACATTCCGAAGCGGGCCGGGTGGAAGAGGCGCTGGCCGGGTACGCCCGGCTGGTCGACGCGCGGGACGAGACGGTCCGGGGGATCGCGCGGTACAACCGGGCCGTCGTCCTCCACGACCTGGGTCGGCCGGCCGAAGCGGAAGCGGCGTACCGCACCGCGATCGAGGGCGAAGGCTGGGCCGCGGTGTACCCGTTCGCGGACCTGCTGCGGGAGACGGGCCGCACGGCGGAGGCGGTGGAGCTCTACCGGCGCGCCGCCGACGCCGGTCAGGAGCAAGCCATGGCCTGCCTCGGCGAGCTGGCCGCCGAAGCCGGCCGGCTCGAGGAGGCCGAGGACTGGTACCGGCGGGCCCTCGAGAGCGGCGACGTCACCGCGTCGATCAACCTCGGCGCGCTGCGTCACGAGGCCGGGGCGGTGGACGAGGCCGAACAGTTGTGGCGTCGCGCCGCCGAAGACGGCTGGCCGGAAGCGATGTACAACCTCGGGATCCTCTGCCGGGACGCCGATCGGCCGGCCGAGGCCATGCGGTGGTGGCGCCAGGCCGCCGAGCGCGACTACGTCGCCGCCATGCTCGAACTCGGCACCCACCTCTACCTGGCCGGCGACCCCGAAGCGGAAGAATGGCTGCGCCAGGCCGCCGACCAAGACGACGCCGGAGCGATGAACAACCTCGCCGCCGTCCTCGCCGACGCGGGGCGGATGGACGAAGCCAGGACCTGGTGGGAGCGGGCCGCCGGCGGCGGGGACGCCGACGCCGCGCTGAACCTGGCGACGCTCCACGAGCGGGACGGGCAGCGCGAACCGGCCGCGCGGTGGTTCCGCCGGGTCCACGAACTCGACCCCGGCCTCCTCGGGGCGTCCGGCTACGAGGCCGCGGAGGCGGGCCGGCTCGACGAGGCCGAGAGCCGGTACCGGGCGGGCGCGGAGCTCGGTGACACCACGCTCATGGCGATGCTCGGCTCGCTGCTCCACGAGCAGGACCGGCTCGAGGAAGCCGAGACGTGGTACCGGCGCGCGATCGAGCGTCCGGAGCCCATCATCAAGTACCAGCTCGGCTACCTGCTGTGGGAGACGGGCCGTCAGGCCGAGGGACTGGACTGGATCCGCAAGGCCGCCGAGGCCGGCTCGCCCGAAGCGGTCGAGGCGCTGGCCGCCATCGAGGGGAGCGGGGACTGACCTGGCCAGGCGGCGGCGTCGTGGCCGGGCGTAACTTCGAAGCATGAGGATCGGCGAGTTGTCCCGGCGCACCGGCGTGAGTCCGCGCTCCCTGCGGTACTACGAAACGCAGGGCCTGTTGACCAGCACCCGTTCCGGCGCCGGGCAGCGGCACTATTCCGACGCCGCGGTCGAGCGGGTGTCGCTCATCCGCCAGTTGTTCGAGGCCGGCTTGTCCAGCCGGGTGATCGCGACGGTGCTGCCGTGCGTCGAGATGCCCGGCGACCTGGGGGTCGCCGAGTTCGCGTTCGCCACGATGCAGCGCGAGCGCGACCGGATCGACGCGGAAATCGCGCACCTGACCGAGACCCGGGACGCCCTCGACGAGCTGCTCGGCGCCAACAGCCGGCACCGGGCGAAGCTGGCCTGAGGAGTGTGACCCGCGCCTCAGCCCGTTGCCCCTGACACCGATGTCAAGGATCACGATGGCCGCAGTGCCCGGAACCACCGGGCCGGACATCCGGAAGGCGCGGAAAATGGGACAGGCGTGGGGTTTCGGCAGGCACGGCGGACCCGAGGTGCAGGAGTTCTTCGACCGCCCCGATCCCGTTCCCGGTCGCGGTGAGGTGCTGGTCCGGGTCGACGTCGCCGGGGTTAACCCCCTCGACCACCTCCTGCGTGCGGGCCTGGTCCCCGGGCTCGACGGCGGGCGGCCGTTCCCGCACGTGCTGGGCATGGAAGCAGCGGGCACCGTGCTCGCGCTGGGGGAGGACGTCGACGGGCTCGAGGTGGGGGACGCGGTCTTCGGCTTCGCGCTCACCGGCGGCGGTACCTACGCCGAGACGACGGTGCTGTCCGCGCCGAACACCGCGCGCATCCCGGCGGGCCTGTCCGCCACCGTGGCGGCGACGCTGCCGGTGGCCGGGACGACCGCGGTGGACGCGCTCGACCAGCTCGGCCTGCCGGCCGGCGCCACGATCCTGGTGAACGGCGTCGGGGGTGGGGTCGGCCTCGCCGTCGCCCGGCTGGCCGCGGCGCGCGAGCTGCACGTGATCGGCACCGGCAGCGCCGCCAAACGCGCCCAGGCCGAGGCCGCCGGGGTGCGGTTCGTCGACTACACCACGCAGGACGTCGTCGCCGCGGCCCGCGAGCTGGTTCCCGACGGCTTCGACGGGATCGTCGACCTGGTCGGCGGTGCCTCGCTGCGGACGGTCGCCCCGCTGGCGCGTAACCGCCGTGACGTCATCGCCGTGGGCGACCAGTCCGTGTCCGGGATCGGCGGCCGGTTCGTCGAGCGCCGGCTCGACCGCGAGAACCTGGAGCGCGCCGCCCGCCTGGCGCTCGAGGGAGTGCTCGCCCCACCGATCACGGCGATCCACCCCCTGTCCGACGCCCCGGCCGCCCTCGCCACCGTCGAGGCCGGGCACGCCGCGGGCAAGGTCGTCATCAAGGTGACCTGAGACTCCGGCGTCCTCAGGCAGGTGTGCAGGTCAGTCTCGTGGGTGGCGCCCCGGTCGCCTGGAACCCGAAGGTGGTGCTGCCACCCGCGCCGATCGGGCCGTTCCAGCCGGCGTCGGTGGCGACCACGCTCGCGGCGTTCTGCTTCACGGCGATGTTCCACGAGTTGGTGATCCGCTGGTCGCCGGACCAGGTCCAGCCGACCCGCCAGCCGGTGATCGGCGTGCGGCGGTTGTTGGTGACGGTCACCGTCGCGACGTGCCCGGTGCTCCAGCCGCCGTTGACCTGCAGGCTCGCCGTGCAGCCGGCGGCGGGCAGCACCAGCAGCGTGATGGAATTCGCCGGGTAGGTCGCGTCGATCCGGCCGTCGCTCGCCGGGAGGTCGTCGCCGCGCACGATGGCGTTCAGGTTCGCCGGGCCGTAGGTGAACCGCTGTGCCGCACCGGCGTTGTCGAACCCGGCCACCGACAGCGGCGAGGTCAGGTCGCCACCGGTCTTGTTGACGACCATGACGGTCAGGGCCTGGTCGGAGGACCGTTGCGCCGCGTACACGGCCAGCTGACCCTGGTCGGCTGCGGTGGCCGACACGCTGACGTCGCCGAAGCGGCTGCCGGCGCCGTCGTAGTTGCGGTACATCCGGAACGCATACGCGCCGGGGTCGGTCGGCTTGGGTTCGCCCCACATCGTGGCGAGGTCGAGGCCCTCGCGGCCGAAGACGCCCAGGATGTCGGCCTCGGCCAGCGCGCCGTTGATGTCGTCCAGGGCACCCCAGTTGTATTCGGTGATGGCGGTCTTGGTCCCGGGGTAGTACCGGTCGACCCACGACTTCATCGTGCGGATGAACTGCAGCGGCGGCGCGTTGACCCCGCTGGGGCCGATCCAGGACTCCTCGACGTAGGTCGGGTCCCACAGCGACCGGACCGACCGCAGCCGCAGCGCATTGGCTTCCGGCGTCTTGTCGCCGCTGATCTGCGGGTAGAAGTGCTGGTCGAAGTAGTCGAGGAAGCGTTGCCCGCCATGGGCGTCGCTGTAGTCCTTCATGTTCTTCAGGTACCACTGGGAGAGGTTGAGCCCGCCGTGCGCGGCCGAGTCGGCCCCCGGTCCGCAACCGTCCACTCCGGACGCGACCCATTCGCAGTAGCCCCAGCCGGACGGGCCGAGGACCGCCGCGGTCGGGTCCGCGGCCTTGATCGCCGCGGCGGCCGCGGTGCCCTTGCCGCCGAGTTCGTCGTTCGACACCGGTTCGGGGTGCACGTCGCGGTGCGTGCTGGACCAGAGCACCGGCTCGTTGTCGAGCTCGTAGATCGGCACGCCACCCTGCGCCGCCGTGCCGAACTGCGCAACCAGGTGCGACACCAGCTCACCGTCGAACGCCGCGTCCACGGCGATCGAGGTGTCGGCGGGCACGCCGGTCAGGTTCTGCTGGCCGAGCTTTCCGTTGCCGCAGTTGGGGTCCCATTGGTCGAAGCTGTCCTGCTGCGGGAACCGGGTCGCCGGGAAGCCGCAGGCGAACGGGTGCGACGACGGCGAGTCCTTGGCCACCCACCCGCTCAGGGGCACGGTGACGACGGGCTTGATGCCGCGGCCGAGATTGGCGCCGACCATGCCTTCGACGGAGTGTTCCTGGTCGGCGACGATGTTCTCGAAGTACCAGTCGCTGCCGGTGTTGTAGGTGCGGTTCCGGAAGTTGTACCGGCTGGTGGCGTTGCCGCCCCACCGCGCGACCGTCTGGCCGATTTCGGCGTTGAACGCCGGATCGCCGCCGTTGAGGCCGTAGATGCCGGGACTGATCGGGTGCCGGGCGGCGGAGACGTCGACCGCCAGCGCGGGCCCGGTCGCCGCCGAGACCGGCGGGGCCGTGAGCGTGACGGCCAGGAGGCACGTCGCCAGGCCGGCCGCCGTGACCGTTCGCCGCTTCCGCCGTCGCCGAGCAGCCGTCACGGAAGCCTCCCCTGGCTGGATTTCCTGGCCGACAGCATGGTGGAGTGGCGCGCGGCGAGCGTCAAGTCACCGCGAAAGTTTCACCGAGGACGACCGTGCAGGCCGTAGAGGACGAGGTTCACGACGGTTTCGGCGACGCGGCCGTCGTCGACCGGCAGGGCGTGGTTGAGGCCGGCGAGCATGGCGCCCACGGCCGCCGCCGACAGCTCGGGATCGCCGAGCGGGTCGCCGCGGTCTTCGAGGACGCGCCGCAGGGGTGCCGTCCGTGCGGTCAGCTCGTCCCAGAGCCGTCCGGAGGCCGGGGCCTCCGCGATCGCCGACTGCAGCAGCGCGATCGCGGTGGGGCGGTGGGTGCGCAGCGCGGTCCAGCAGGCCGTGACCTGCTCGCGGAGCGCGTCCGCCCCGGCCGCGTGCTCGGCCGGTGCGCCGAGTTCGCTGCGCAGGACGGCGAGGAGCTGTTCCTTGTCGCGGAAATGGGAGTAGAAGGAGCCGACGGCGCGGCCGGCCGCGGCGGCGATGTCGGTGACCCTCGTGTCGAGGTAGCCGCGTTCGGCGAACAGGCGCTTCGCCGCGGCCAGCAGATCGCTGCGGGTGCGGCTCGCGAGTTCGTCCCGCCTGCCCATCAGCTGCCGGCGTGGGGGAGGAGGCGGGCCGTGGATTCCCGCAACTGCGCCCGCACGACGTCGAGGTCCACGTCGACGAGCGTGTGAGCGCGTTTGCGCCAGCGCCCCGCGATCATGACCGCTTCGATGTCGGCGGCGCTCGAGTACAGCGCGGCCGCGACCGGATCCGGACCGGAGCTGTCGAGGACGACGAGGTCGGCCTGCATTCCGGGCTCGAGCCGGCCGACGCGGTCGGCGAGGCCGAGTGCGCGGGCGCCTTCGACGGTGGCCCAGGCGAGTGCCTGCTTGGCGGTGATCGTTGCGGTGAGGGAGAAGGAGCCGGTGGTCTGCCGGTGGTGGTCGTGGTCGTGGCCGCGCTGGTGGGCCAGGGCGATGCGGGCGGCGGAGAGCACGTCGGCGGGGGTGACGGCGTCGGTGTCGGTGCCCAGCGACGGTGCGGCGCCGAGCCGGAGCAGGTGCCCGGTGACGGGGAAGCCGTGGCCTTGGCCGAGTTCGTTTTCGGGCGTGCTGGTGAGGCTTGCGCCGGCGTCGACGAGGATCTTGATCCACTCTTCGGTGAGCCCGGCACCGTGGACGACGTTGGTGGCCGGGCCCAGCAGCCCGGCGGCCCGCACGGCCGCCCAGGCGGGCCCGGGTGCGCCGCCGCTCTGGTGCATGGACACGACGAGCCCGCGTTCGGCGGCGGCGCGGAAGTCGGCGACCGCGGCGTCCGAAGTGGACAGTTGCGGGCCGCGGATCGCCATGCCGATGGTGAGCAGCGGGCCGGTGGTCAGCCGGTCGATCTCGCTGACGGGGTGGGTGGCGTCGGGTGCGGAGTAGGGGGTGCCGTGCAGGAAGACGCCGCGGATGCCGGAGGCCGCGAGGCCGTCGAGTGCGGCGTCGGTGTGGTCCGGGGTGGGGGTGTTGTGGCACCAGTCGCCGACGGTCGTGGTGCCGCGGTCGAGCTGGCTCAGCGCGCCGGCGAGGGTGCCGATGCGCATGTCCTCGGGGCGGTAGTGCCGGGCGACGGCGCCGTGCATGCGGCCGAGGTAGTCCGCGAGCGTCCAGTCGGCGCCGACGCCGCGCAGGGCGGTCTGCCAGGTGTGCAGGTGGGTGTTGACCAGGCCGGGCATGATGATCCGGCCGGTGACGTCGACGATCTCCGCGCCGGTTTTCCCGAGGTTTCCGCCGACGGCGGCGATGGTGTCGCCGTCGATGAGGATGTCGGCGTGTTCGGCGTCGGGCCGGTGCGGTGCCATGGTGACGACCCGCGCGCCGCGCAGCAGGACGCGGTTCATCCGGCCACCTCCCTCCGCGGAGGCCACGACGACCCGCTGCCGTGCAACAGCACCACCGCGGGCCCCCGGCCCGCGCGGACGTAGTGGATGCGCTGGCCGTCGATGGCCAGAGACTGCGTGCTCTCCATAATGGCAACAGTGTTGCCGTTATTGTTCGGCGTGTCAACAGCGGCCATAATCACCGGGTGACAAGCTCGTCCTCGCCGGCCGCGGCCGCCCGCCGGTCCCGCGGCCGCCCCGCCGTCCCGCTCGACCGGATCCTCGCGACGGCGCTGCAACTCGTCGACGAGGAAGGCGCCGAGGCGCTGTCCATGCGGACGCTCGCCCAACGGCTCGAATCCGGCACGGCCACCCTCTACCGCCACTTCGGCAACCGGGCGGCGTTGATCACCCAGGTGATCGACCGGGTCTTCGGCGAGGTCCAACTCGACCCTGAGACGCTGGCCGAGCTGCGCTGGGACCAGGCCTGCCGGGCCGTCGCCCAGGCGATGTTCGACACACTGGGCCGGCACCCGAAGCTCGCACCCCTGCTGATCGAGCAGACCCCGACCGGACCGAACGCCATGATGCTGCGCGAACGCTGCCTGACCGTCCTGCTCGACGGCGGGCTCTCCCCGAGCGTCGCGGCACGCGCCTACGCCACCCTCTCGCGCTACGTCCTCGGCTTCGCCATCCAGCTCACCGGAACCGCGAACGACGCCGAACAAGCGCGAGCCTCGGCACACTTCCACGACCTGCCGCCCGCGGACTTCCCAGCCACCCACGCGGTAGCGGACTCCTTGCCGGTGCCACTGGAAGACGAGTTCACCTTCGGCCTCGACCTGATCGTCGACAGCCTGCGCCGGCTGCGCACCGGGGACAGGGCGGCCGGCTGAGCACGGACGTGCCGCCCCGAGCAGGGCGACGAAAGATGTGGCGTGGGTCACGTACGCCCGGCTCACCGATCAAGAATTCCGCGCCCCGCCGTCGGTTCTGGTGACCCTCGAACCGGTGGAAGGATCGACGACCATGACCGACGCCAGACCGCTGGGCGCCGACGAGGCCACGTTCATCGCGGCGGTCCGCGCGGGTGACCCGGCGCTGTTCGCGCTCGTCACCGAGCGCCACCGGCGTGCGTTGCAGGTGCACTGCTACCGGATGCTCGCGAACTACGAGGACGCCCAGGACCTGACGCAGGAGACGTTCCTGCGGGCCTGGAACAAGCGGGAGTCGTTCAAGGGCCACGCCGCGCTGCGGACCTGGCTGTACCGGATCGCGACGAACGCCTGCCTCGACTTCCTGGAGAAGCGCACCGACCGCACACCCATGCCGGGCACGGCCTCGGAGCTGCGGCACCTGCAGCCGTACCCCGATCGGATGCTGCCGGACGACCCGCAGGACTCGGTGGTGGCGCGCGAGACGATCGAGCTGGCGTTCGTCGTCGCCGTCCAGCACCTGCCGCCGCGGCAGCGAGCGGTGTTCATCCTGCGTGACGTCCTGGGCTGGCCGGCCTCCACCGCGGCCGGCTCGCTCGAGCTGACCGTCGCCTCGGTGACCAGCGCTCTGCAGCGGGCGCGCGTGACGATGCGCCGGCAACTGCCCGGTCGCCGCCTCGACTGGCGCAGCCCCGCCACCCACGAGCTGTCGGACGACGAGCGCGGCGTGGTGAAGTCGTACATCGACGCCCATGAGCGCAACGACCTCGACGGGCTGATCGCCCTGCTGCGCGACGACCTGCGCTTCGCGATGCTGCCCGATTCGGGCGCGGTGACCACAACGGCCGAAGCCGCGGTGGACGGCTGGGTGTCCGGCGGGCTCTTCCGGCCCGGCCACGACGACTGGCGCGGCACCACCACGACGGTCAACCGCATGCCCGCCGCCGCGCTGTACCTCCGCACCCCCGGCGACCCGGAGCACCGGCTGTTCGCCGTCGCGGCGCTGCACGTCGTCGACGGGAAGATCGCCGAGCTCACCGGGTTCGACGCCGGCGGCAAACCCTGGTTGGGCCTGCCCCCGGCACTGTGACCCGGCCGATCGTCGCGGCGGACACCACCTTCACCGTGCTCGAGCCGGCCGCGGCCCGGAAGCGCCCGCGGTCGCCCGCAGCTCGGTGACGGCGGCGGTCAAGGTGACGTCGGCGGTGTTGGACAGGCCGCCGGTGAGGTAGCCGTTGACCGGCTGGACGCGGTACTGGTAGCGCGCGCCGGGCACGAGACCGGCGCTGACCCAGGTGGGTCCGCCGACCGGCCACGGGAGCCTGGTGAACGTGGTTTCGCCGGCGCTGACGTTGCGGACGTGCACGTAGTAGCCGGTCGCGTTCGCCGACGGCGTCCAGGACAGGGTCGCTTCACCGCGGCCGGACGGCCGGGCGGTCAGGTCGGATGGCGCCGCCGGTACCGGCCCGGCCACGGTGGCCGTGGCGACGTTGGACAGTCCGCTGCGGAGCCGGCCGTTGGCCGCCTGGACCTGGAACTGGTACGTGCCGCCCGGCGTCAGTCCTTCGGACAGCCAGGACGGGCCGGACACCGGCCAGGGCAGCTGGGTGAAGGTCGTCTCGCCCGCGGTGACGTTCCTGCGGTACACGTAGTAGCCGGTCGCGCCCGGCGAGAGGCTCCACGACAGCGTCGCGTTCCCGCTGCCGGGGCTCGCCGACAGGTTCGTGACGGCGTCGGGCGTCACGCCGGTGACCGTGGCCGTGGCGACATCGGACAGCCCGCCGCGGACGTCGCCGTTGGTGGCCTGCAGCCGGAACTGGTACGTCTCGCCGGCGTTCAGCAGCTCGGCCACCCACGTCGGACCCGGCACCGGCCAGGGGAGCTGGGTGAAGGTGGTCTCGCCGGCGGTCACGTTCTTGCGGTAGACGTAGTAGCCGGTCGCGTTGGCCACCGGTGTCCAGGACAACGTGACGGACCCGTTGCCCGGACTGGCGGACAGGTCGGTCACCGCGTCCGGGGCCGGCCCGGCCGGGGTGACCGTGGCGACGGTGGAGAACACGCCTTCGGCCGTTCCCTTGGTGGCCTTGAGCTGGAACTCGTAGGTGTGGCCGTTGGTCAGCAGGCCGGCCGTCCACGCCGGTCCGGGAACGGGGAACGGAAGCCGGGTGAACGTCGTTTCCCCCGCGGTGAGGTCCTTGGTGTGGACGTAGTAGCCGGTGGCGCCGGGGGAGAGCGTCCACGACAGGCCGGCCTGCCCGTTGCCCGGCGTGGCGGTCAGCCGCGGGGCGACCTGCGGTCCGAGCGGGACGGACGGGTACGGCCGCGGATACGGCGCTCCGACGGACAGGTTGCCCGCCAATGCGTCGGCGAACGCCGCGGCGATCTTGACTTCGCCCTGTGCGTTCGGGTGCGCGCCGTCCCACAGGTCGGCCGACGGGTCGATGTCCCGGCCGGTTTCCGCGACGGACAGCCGCGAGTCCGCTGTGGACAGTTCGGCGGCCGTGCGCCGGAGGCGGGTGTTGAAATCGGCCACGGCGGCGGCGTACCCGGCGTCGCTTTGCGTGCGCTGGCTGGGCAGCAGGGTGCCGAAGACGAACTGCACGCCGGAGCCGGCCTGGCGGGCATTGGCGACGAACGTGCGCAGGCTCGCCTCGGTGCCCGCGGGATCGCTGATGCCGAAGGCGAGGTCGTTGTTGCCGAGCAGAACCAGCAGGTAGTCCGGGTGGTAGGTGGCGACGTCGGACCCGATGTGGGCGGCGGCCCCGCTCATCGACTCGCCCCAGGCGGCGTCGTGGCGCTGCGCGAACGCGGGATCGGCGTAGGTGTGGTTGTCGTTCCAGGTGTCCGCCACGTTGTCGAACAGGTCGTCGTGCGGGCCGACGAGGGAAAGCTGGGCGCCGGCCGCGGTTTCGTGCTTGTCGAACCGGTAGCGCCAGGTGAAGTCACCCGCACTGCCCTGGCTGATCGAGTCGCCGACCACCATCGCCTTGACCGGCGTCGAGTGGTCCGCGGTGGCCGCGAACGACGTCTCCGGCACGGTGCCGTGCGCCGGGCCCGACGGCACCGTGAGGCCGGTCAGAACCAGGGCGACGACGCAAAGACTTCCCCAGCACCGCATTCCGGCTCCCCCGGTAGAACGACGAGGGAACAACGTTAAGCGAAGCGCGGGCGCCGTCCAATCCGCTACCTGGACGCACTTGCCCGCGCTCACGATGGTGCTGTTCGTCCGGTCAGGCAGTGTTGCACGAGCGGGCCGAACGTGGCGGCCAGCTCGTCGACCGGCGATGACGCGATCGGCTCGATGCGCACGATGTACCGGGCCACCGCCAGCCCCAGGATCTGGACGTTCACCATGCTCGCCCGCTGCACGGCGTCCGGCGTGCCGAGCAGCGCCGCGAGCCGGTCGGTGATCTCCCGGTCGATGAATTCGCGGAGCAGCGCTTCGGACTGCGCGTCGGTGGGTGCCGACCTGGTCAGCATCACCAGCGGGGTGCGATCGGACCTGTCGAGGTTCTCCACCAGGGTCCGGACGATGCGCTCGCCGAGGGTGGCGAGGTCGCCGGTGAAGATCGACGCGATGGCGGGCGGGACGCTGCCCGGCATGTCGATCGCGGCGCTGAACAGGCCCTGTTTGGTGTCGAAGAAGTAGAACACCATCGCCGGGTCGACGCCCGCCGCGGTGGCGATGGCGCGCACGGTCGTGCCGCGGTAGCCGTGCCGGCCGAACAGCTCGCGGGCGGTCCGCAGGATCCGCTCTTTGCTCTCCGCGCCGGACCGCCAGCGCCCGGGGCGGTGGGTGTCGTGTTCCGTCATGGCCACGGAAGCCTAACACCTTTCTTCATCGCTCGGTGGAGTTTTGCGCGAACCCGCCGTACGGTGGTCTTCACCAAGCGATGAAGAATGGGGATGGCGAGATGAGAGTGGTGGTGGTCGGCGCCGGTCTCGGCGGCCTGACGCTGGCTCAAGGGTTGCGCCGGGCCGGGATCGACGTCGCGGTGTACGAGCGGGACGGCGCGGCGGGACGTCCCCAGGGCATCAGCCTGCACGTCGACGACCGGGGCGTTTCGGCGCTGCGGGCGTGCCTGCCTCCGGCGCACTTCGCGATGGCGACGGCCACCACGGGCGGGCCGCGGGAGCAGACCCTGACACTGTCCGATGTGGACGGAGAGCTCACCGTCGCGGGCAGGCAGCCGTCCGACGGGACGGCGGGCCGGCCGCGGCCCGGCCGGCAGGTCCACCGGCCGTTGCTGCGGGCGGTGTTGCTGACGGGGCTGGAGGACGTGGTCCGGTTCGGGGCGGAGTTCACGCGGTTCGAGCAACGCGCCGACGGCAGCGTCCGGGTGTGGTTCGCCGACGGCGGCACGGACACCGCGGACGTCCTGGTCGGCGCGGACGGGGTCGGTTCGGCGGTGCGCCGCCGGTACCTGCCCGACGTGCGGGTGGTGGACACGGGACGACGCATGATCATGGGCGCGGCTCCGCTGCGGGCCGTGGCCGGCGCCGGGCTGCCCGGCCTGATCGGCGACAGCCCCGCCGCCGTGCGGGTGCGCGGCACGATGATGGTGTTCGGCGTGCTGCGGTTCACCGAGTCTCCCGTGGCCGCGCGGCGGCGGTGGCTGCCTGCCCTGCACCCCGGCGCGGTCGCCGGGCTCGAGGACTACGTGATGTGGGCCGTGCCCAGCACGCGGGAGCGGCTCGGACCGGCCGGATCACCGGCGGCGGTGAGGCGCCGGGCCGAGGAGCTGACCGCGGACCTGCCCGCGGCCCTGCGGGCGATCGTCGCCGAGGCGTGGCCGGACGTCACCGTCGCGCTGCGAAGCGGCACGATCCCGCCGATGCCGGGCTGGCCGGCCAGTCCGGTGACGGTCATCGGTGACGCCATCCACCTGGCCCCGGGCTTCGGCGGCAACCTGGCCATGCAGGACGCACGCCGCCTCTGCCAGGCCCTCACCGAGGTGCGGCGCGGCCGGCTCGGCCTGCTCGACGCGATCGGCGCCTACGAAGACACGATGCGCCGCAACAGCTTCCCGGCTGCCACGGCGAAGGCGCCCGCATGAGCTTCGGCATGCTCACTCAGAAGTCCCTGTCGTTGTTCGGCGCGGTGGGCGGTTGGCGCACGGTCGCCGAGAGCGTCGCGTCACGGGCACTGTTCCTCGTCGCGTATTTGTCGACGGCACAGGTGCTGACCGCCGCGCTGATCGCGGTCGGAGCCGTGTTCGCCTTCGCCGTGGTGCGGCTGTGCACCGCGGGCAAGGCCTGGCAGCCGGCGGTCGGGCTGATCGTGGTCGGGGTGTCGGCGTTGCTGGCCGGGGGCACCGGAAACGCGGTCGACTTCTACTTCACGTCCATCCTCTGGCAGCTGGCCGGAGGCGTGCTGTTCCTGGTGTCCATCCTGGTGCGCCGGCCGCTCATCGGGTTGGTGGTGGGCACAGCGCGCGGTGAACGCACGGCCTGGCGGCGAGATCCCCGCGACCGGCGGCGCTATTACGTGTGCACGGCGGTGTTCCTGGCGAAGTACGCCATCGCCGCGGCCGTGCTGGTGCCGCTGTACCTGGCCGAAGAGCTGATCCCGCTCGGCATCGCGGCCACCCTCCTGGGCGGCGCGCCGACGCTGGGTGTGTGCGTCTACTTGTGCTGGCGGATCCTGCGCCCAGCTCCGGAAACCCCCGGAAGGCGGCAAGCGCACGCGGGCGGCACGCACCCGTGAACCACCACAACACCGGTCAGTCCGCCGTGCGACGATCTGTGGGATCCCGGATCGGTGGAAGGAGCCCGGACCTTGCCCGTGGTGCACGCTCTGTGGTCGCCGGGCCGGGGTCTGGTCATCTGGGCGGAGCGCGACCGAGGGCCGGTGGGCACGTCGAGCCGTTCCGCCCGGATCGCGCTTTCGCACCCGTTCGCGGTCTCGAGCGCGGACCTGACCGCGCTGCACCCCGGCAAGCCGACGTCGGTGACGTTGCTGCTGCCGTCGCGAACGAACCGGCCGCTCGCCTCCGCGGAGACGGAGACGGCGGCGGGCGGCAAGCGGCGTGGCTCGGCGCCGTCCCTGCGGCCGTGGTCGGTGCCGGCGTTGGTCGTGGACGTCGCCGAGCTGGACGACCTCGACGAGTCGGCCTCGTACGGTTCCTCGGTCACCCACCTGCGGGCCGTGGCACGCCTGGCCGCGGATCTGGTGCGGCGCGGGCGGGTGCTGCCGACGCTCCTCCGGCGGGGCGACGCGGCGGAGGCCCGGTGGCGGCCGGTGCTGCAGGGCGTGGACTTCGTCGCGTTCGACGCGCTGGTCGCGGCCATGCCGCCGGTCGGGCGGGCCGAGCAGCTCGCGCCGCTCGCCGGGGCGTCGCCGCGCGCTCTGGTCACCGATGCCCTCCACGCACTCGTCGACACGGCGGTCCGGGATCGGCTGGCGCGGGCGGATCCGCCCGTCGGCCTGCGCGGGCATCGGGGCGCGGCCGGGGTGTGGCTGGCCGCTCTGCAGGGCGGCGATCCCCGCGTCGAGCTGCCGCTGGGAGAGCTCGATGTCCTGGCCGAGGCCGTCGCGAAGTGGGACGCGGTCGCCGACACCGATGTCGTCGACGGCCGGGCGTGTTTCCGGCTGGCCGAAGTCGGCACCCTGCGGCTGCCGGAGGCCGACGATCCCGACGACCAGACCGGCGACGGCACCAAGTGGCAGCTGCAGTTCCTCCTGCGCTCGACGGCCGATCCGAGCCTGCTGCTGTCGGCGGGGCAGATCTGGTCGGGCGAGGCGAACGGCCTGGTCCGGGACCCGCGGGGGCTGTTCCTCGCCGAGCTGGGCCGGGCCGCGCTGGTGGCCCCGGTGCTGGCGCCCGCCCTGCGCCGGAGCCGGCCGTCCGAGTACGACCTGACCGTCGAGGAAGCCGAACAGTTCCTCACTTCGGGCGCGACCCGGCTGATCGAGGCCGGGTTCGAGGTGCAGCTCCCGGCCACCTGGGACGGCCGTCGCCGGCTCGGGCTGCGGCTTTCCGTCCGCGGCGCACCCACCGAGCAGGTCGTCGCGCGCAGCCGGGTGGGCCGCGACGAGCTGGCCGTGTTCGGCTGGTCGGTCGCGGTGGGCGACGACGAGATCGGCCAGGAAACACTGGCGAAGCTCGTCGCGGCGAAGACGCCGCTGGTGCGGCTGCGCGGGAGGTGGATCAGCGTCGACCCCGACCGGCTCCGCGCGGGGCTCGAGTACCTGCGCCGCGACCCGCACCGGCGCACCCCGCGCCCCACCGCGGCCGGGGTGCTGCTGGAACTCACCCGTCCGGGGCAGGAGACGCCGCTGCCGGTCACCGACGTCCGTGCCGAGGGCTGGGTCGGCGACGTCCTGGCCGGGCGGGTCCAGCAGACCCTGCGGCCGGTCGAGCTGCCGCCGTCGTTCCGCGCCACCCTGCGCCCCTACCAGCAGCGGGGGGTCGCCTGGCTCGCCTTCATGTCGGCGCTCCGGCTCGGCGCGTGCCTCGCCGACGACATGGGCCTCGGCAAGACCGTCCAGACGCTGGCGCTCGAAGCCCTCGAGCGGGCCGCCGGCGAGCGCCGTCCCACGTTGGTGTTGTGCCCGATGTCGCTGGTCGGCATGTGGCAGCGGGAAGCGGCGGCGTTCGCCCCCGGACTCCGGGTGCTCGCCCACCACGGCGGCGCCCGCCGGCACGGGGACGCGCTCGCCGAACAGGTCGCCGCGGCCGACCTCGTCGTCACGACTTACGCGACCGCCGCCCGCGACGCCGAAGAGCTCGAGGCCTTCACCTGGCGACGCCTGGTGCTCGACGAAGCGCACGCCATCAAGAACGCCGACAC
This sequence comes from Amycolatopsis sp. NPDC005003, assembly GCF_053600695.1. Lineage (NCBI taxonomy): Bacteria > Bacillati > Actinomycetota > Actinomycetes > Pseudonocardiales > Pseudonocardiaceae > Amycolatopsis > Amycolatopsis sp. NPDC005003. The sequence continues at coordinate 59,162 of NZ_JBSGAI010000013.1, forward strand.
CGCGACGGCCAAGGCGGTGCGGCGGTTCCGGGCCGAGCACCGGCTCGCGCTGACCGGTACCCCGGTGGAGAACCGGCTGGCGGACCTGTGGTCGGTGCTGGACCTGCTCAACTCCGGGCTGCTCGGCAGCAGGTTCGAGTTCCGGCGGCGGTTCGCGGTCCCGATCGAGCGCCGGGGTGACACCGCCACGGCCGCGGCGCTGCGCCGGCTCACCCAGCCGTACCTGCTGCGCCGGGTGAAGACCGACCCGGCGATCGTGCCCGAGCTGCCGGAGAAGATCGAGATCCGGCAGGAATACCGGCTCACCCGGGAACAGGGCACGCTGTACCGCGCGATCGTCGACGAGATGATGACGAAGATCGAGAACAGTCACGGCATCAAGCGCCGCGGCAACGTCCTCGCCGCGATCACGAAGCTCAAGCAGGTCTGCAACCACCCCGCGCACCTGCTGCACGACGGTTCGCCGATCGGGCGCCGCTCCGGCAAGGTCATCCGCCTCGAAGAGGTGCTGGCGGAAATCCTGGCCGCGGACGACCGGGTGCTGTGCTTCACGCAGTACACCGAGTTCGGTCACCTGCTCGTGCCCCACCTGGCCGGCCGGCTCGGCGCGGAAGTCGGGTTCCTGCACGGTGGCTTGGCGAAGGGAGCGCGGGACGCGCTCGTGGAGCGCTTCCAGTCCGGCGGCGGGCCGCGGATCCTCCTGCTCTCCCTCAAGGCGGGCGGTTCCGGGCTCACGCTGACCGCGGCCGGGCACGTGCTGCACCTGGACCGCTGGTGGAACCCGGCGGTGGAGAACCAGGCCACCGACCGGGCGTTCCGGATCGGGCAGGGCCGCACTGTCCAGGTGCGGAAGTTCGTCTGCCCGGGCACGATCGAAGACCGCATCGACGCCCTGATCACCGAGAAACGTGCGCTTGCGGGGATGGTCGTGGGCGAAGGCGACGGCTGGCTCACCGAACTGTCCACCGACGCGCTGCGCGGGGTGTTCGCGCTGGGGGAGGAGGCGATCGATGACTGAGCCGCTTCCGTGGTGGGCGACCCGGTTCGTCCGCGCGTTGACGGCGATCGGCGTCCTGCGGCCGTTGGCGGGCCAAGGGCGCGTGGAGTCCCTGACGGTCGGCGCCGGACGGGTCGACGCCGAGGTGCGGGAGGGCCGGCGTCACGAGGTGAGGATCGGGCTGACGGCGTTCGGGAAGGCGGAGTGGGCGGCGATCACCCACGCTCTCGCCGCGAAGGCGTCCCTTACGGTCCAGCTGCTCGGCGGCGAGTTGCCCCGCGAGGTGGAGCAGACCTGCAAAGCGGTCCGCTTGCCGTTGTTCCCGTCGTCGGCGCGGGACGTGTCGCTGGACTGCACCTGCGCGGACGCCGAGGTGCCGTGCGGTCACCTGAACGCCGTGTTCTCCGCGCTCGCGGCGCGGGTCGCCGACGATCCGTTCACCATCCTCGCGCTGCGCGGCCGGACCCGGGAAGCGTTGCTCGAGGAACTGAAGAACCGGCTCATCTCCGCCGAGCCACAGGATTCCGCCACTCTGACCGACGTCATGGACACCTTCTACGCCGGCGGCCCGGCCCCGGGCCTGGGCGGCGCGGCACCATTGCACACGCCCCGGACGCCGATCGACGCGCTCCTGGACCAAGCGCCGGCGTTCGCGATCACGGCGGGCGGCGAAGACGTCGCCCAGCTGCTCCGGCCGGTGTACCGAGCTCTCGACGGCGACTGACGCCGTCACCACCAGCCGCTCGCTGTGGACGCAGGCCAGCCGCACCTGCGGGTACTCGCCTGTGCCCGCCACTGCTCCCCCAACGACTTCCCGTGCTCCGCGACGCGTCCGCCGTGCCGGGCGGGAGTCCCGCGGCCGGAGCACCGGGCACGGTGACGCGGCGTCAACGGGCCGACACGGAATTTCGTACACCGCCTGCGTGGGCAAGGGGAGGGTGGTGGCCAACCGCTACCGGTTGGAGGAGGAACTCGGCCGGGGTGGCATGGGCGTCGTCTGGCGGGCGGTCGATCTCGAGCTCGGCCGGCAGGTGACGCTCAAGCGGGCGCTGGGCGAGGACGCGGGGCAGATTCGCCGGGAGGCGCGGATCGGCGCCGGGCTGCTGCACTCGAACGTCGTCACCGTGTTCGACACGGTCACCGACGGGGACGCCCAGTGGCTGGTCACCGAGTACCTGGCCGCGCGGAGCCTCGAGGAGCTCGTCGACGACGGGGGCCGCTGCCCGTGGCCCGCGTCCGGCGGATCGGCGCGCAGCTCGCCGCGGCGCTCGCGGACATGCACGCCCGCGGTATCGTCCACCGCGACGTCAAGCCGGGCAACGTGCTGGTGACCGCGGACGACCTCGCCAAGCTCACCGACCTGGGCATCGCCCGCTGGACCGAGGTCACCCGCACCGGCGGCGCGCAGCTCACCGGCACGCTCGGGTACGTCGCGCCGGAGGTGGCCGACGGCGCCGAAGCCGGGCCCGCCTCGGACGTCTTCTCCCTGGGCGCCACCCTCTACGCCGCGATCGAAGGCCGGTCGCCGTGGGGCTCGGGCGAGGACGGCCCGTTCGCGCAGGTGCGCCGCGCGGCCGCCGGTCGGCTCGCGCCCGCCGAGCGCGCCGGGCGGTTCGCGCCGGTGCTCGCCGCGCTCATGGCCCGGCGCCCGGCGGACCGGCCCAGTGCCGCCGAAGCGGTCACGCTGCTCACGGCGGACGCGCCCGTGCCACGGGCGCGTCACCACGTGCGCCGCCGGCTGCTCGCCGGGGCCGCGGTGGCGGCGGTGGCCGCGTTGGTGGCCGGTTTCGTCCTCGCCCGGCCCTTGCGGACCACCACCGGCAGCACCCCGGCCGGGCCGACCGGGCAAAGCGTCCCGGCCGGGGCGAACACCCTCGGCGCCGACCCGGCCGGGACGGACCCGTGCGCGGCGATCTCGCTCAACTCGCTCACCGGGTTCGGGGAGCCGTTCGTGGACCCGGAGGTGCTGAACTTCGGCAGCTGCGTGGTCACGACCACGGTGACCGGCAAGACCGGACAGGTGCAGACCCGGCTCGACCTGACCGGCCCGCTGCGGTACCCGCCCCGGCCGCCGGTGCCCGGCAGGATGGGCGAAATCGAGTACCCCGAGATCCACGACGGCTCGTGCGAGCGGGCCATCTCGTTCGCCGACGCCAACCGGATCGTCGTCACCTCACGCGCCATCGAACGCGCGCAGGACGCGCCGGTGTGCTCCTACTCGGACTCGGTGCTCTCCGGCGTGCTGACCAAGCTCGCCAACGGGCCCTTGCCGCGGCGTGCCCCGCTCCCGGAGGGGTCACTGGCGCACGTCGACGCCTGCGGCCTGCTCGACGACGCGACGACGTCCGGTGTGCTGGGCCGGGTCAAGAAACCGGATCGCGGGTTCGGTGGCTGGGGCTGCACCTGGGAGCACGCCCCGCGCACGATCACCGTCGAGTACAGCCGGGAATGGCCGATCGAGGGGGACGAGGAGGTGCCGGGCGACCGGATCCGCATCGGAACCCGCAACGCCGTCGTGGCGCCGGTGCCCGGCGGGCACCCGGAGTGCGCGGTCAAGGTCGTGCACCGCTCCTACACCCCGGCCCTGCCGGTGCTGCAGGGCACTCCGGCGGACCGGGAGGAAGTCGCCGCGGTCACGGTCGAGGACACCGCGGCGGCCGGTGGGGACGCGCTGTGCGCGACCGCGCGCTCGCTGGCGGAGGTCCTCGTCCGCCGGCTGCCGTGAACCGGGGACCGGTCCCCGGTGGGCCCGGCTGGAAAGGGAGCCGAGGCCGGGTTCGCGGGCCGGAGCAGACGGGACGAGAAGTGGCGAGACGGGTACTGGCCGGCGGGGCGCTCCTGGTGGTGGCCATGGCCGGGCCGGCAGCCGAGGGGGCTGCCGGCCCGGTCCCGCGCACCCGGCACGTCGGTCGGCACCCGGCCCACGGTGACCACCACCTCGCCGCCGGCTTCGACATCGGTGCGCACGAACGGAGGTGGCCGTGACCACCGGACGGCTCGACCCACACCACCAGCGCAGCCTGCGGCACGGCGTCGCCGGCACCGTGCCGGGCACGTTGAGCGCCCTCACCGTCACCGGCGGCGTCGCGGTGCCGCCGTCGCCCGGGCGCCGGGTGAGCTTCGGGCGCAACCGGCTGGAGGTCGACGTCTGCGTCGGCGAGGAGGACGTGCGGATCAGCCGGGTCCACGGGTTGCTCGTGCGCGAGCGGGACCGCTGGTGGCTCAGCAACACCGGCCGCTCGCCGATCCGGCTGTCCGACAACGTCCTGCTGCACCGCGACGCCGAACCGCTGCCGCTGGCCGACGGCTACACCGCGGTGTTCCTGCGCGGCACCCGCGAGCACGTGCTGGAGCTGCTCGTCTCCGACGGCGAGGCCGGCGTCGCCACGCGCCGACCGACGCACCCGACGGCGCCGCCGAAACGTTGGCGGCTGTCCCCGGAGGAGCACCTCGTGCTGGCGGTGCTCGGGCAGCGTTACCTCGGCTACGACCCCCACCCGCTGCCGCTGTCCCGTCAGCAGGTGGCCGCCGAGCTCGCCGACCGGCGGCCGCGCGAGAACTGGACGGCCAAGCGCGTCGAGCACCTCGTTTCCCGGGTCCGGCAGCGGCTTTCCGACGCCGGGGTGCACGGGCTGCGGCGGGAGGAGGTGGGCGAGCCGGTGGGGCTGACCCTGACCGTGAACCTGCTGCGGGAGCTGGTGCTTTCGACGACCCTGGTGCCGATGGACCTGGAATGGATCGAGCTCGCCGATCCACCGCGAAGCTAGGACCGCTCCGAAGCAGGCGGTGCGGCCGTCACCTCCGGTCCGGTCGACCCGCCGTACGTGGCGATCTTGTACTCGGTGGCCGCCAGGGAAAAGGTCAGTTCCCGGATCCGGCGGCGGATCGTGTCGCGGTGTTCGACGAGCATGTCCAGCCGCTCCGGCACGGTGTCGCCGCCGGCGTCGACGAGCGCGATGTAGTGCTGGAGGTCGCGCATCGGCATCCCGGACAGCCGCATCCTGGTGAGGAAAACCATGCGCCGCACCGCTTCCGTGTCGTAGACGCGGTAGCCGTTGCGGTCGCGGCCGACCTCGACGAGTCCGGCGCGCTCGTAGTAGCGAAGGGTGTGCTGGGAGATGTCGAGCAGGTCGGCGACCTCGGCGATCGTCATCGGTGCGGCCATCGCCGTGCTGTCGGTGAGCCGGTAGATGGCTTCGATCGCCGACTCGTCGTCCTCGCCGAGCATCGCCAGCGCCCTGCTCATCAGCTCGTCCGTAGCCATGCCACCCAGCCTAGATCGGCCGGGCCGACGCCGGGACATCGCTGAAGTCGGCGCTGCGGGCGGTCTCGGCCCACCTCTCGACGCCGTCGAGATCACGTCGGTACGCACGGGTGAGCCGCTCGACGGCTTCGCTGCCCAGCGGCAGCCGCAGCGGCACGTCGTCGCCGTGCGCGAGGGACACGATGATGTCCGCGGCCCGCGCCGGGTCGCCTTCCTGGGCGCCGTCGGCCCCGGCCAGGTCGGCGCGGACGGCCGCGAGAGCCTCGCGGTAGGTCTCCGAGGGCTCGGCGAACTCCAGCACTTCGGCGCCGTTGAACCCGGTCCGGAACCGGCTCGGCTCCACGATCAGCACCCGGATCCCGAACGGCGCGACCTCCCCGGCGAGGGACTCCGACCAGCCTTCGAGGGCGAACTTCGACGCCGAGTACGCGGACACACCGGGGAACGACAGCCGCCCGCCCTGGCTGCTCATCTGCACGATCGTCCCGGTCCCGCGTGCCCGCATGGCGGGCAGCGCCGCGCGGACGAGCGCGGCGGGGCCGAACAGGTGCAGGTCCATCAGTTCCCGCAGCTGCGCGTCACCGACCTCCTCGACCGCGCCGACCACGGCCCGGCCCGCGTTGTTGACCAGCACGTCGAGCTGTCCGAAGTGGCCGAGGGTGTCCCGCACCAGGTCCGCGGCCGCAGCGCGGTCGCGGGCGTCGAACTGCACGATGAGGCAGCGGTCCGGGTACTGGGTCGCCAGGTCGAAAACGCTTTCGGGCCGGCGCACCGCCGCCACCACCCGGTCGCCCGCCGCGAGCGCCGATTCCGCCAGGGCGCGCCCGAAACCGCGGGAAGCGCCGGTGATGATCCAGGTCTGTGTCGTCATGGCGCCGACGCTAAGGCTTCGAGCGCGCTCAAACGCAAGCACGAAGCCGGGCCTCCGCCGGGAATGATCGAGACGTGATGTCAAGATCCCCAGCGGAGGCCCGGCGCATTCCTGCAACCGGCATCGAATACAGCGTCCAACCGGTTATCCGGTCACGAGTTCCGACCCTGGATCAGCAGTGGCGCATCTGGTAGACGCTGTCCCGCATGGGATCGACCGGTGTGCGGACGTAGACGCTCGAAATCCAGCCGTAGGCGCCGGTGTCATCGGTCTGCGCCCAGTACCAGATGTTGTTCCGGCCGTTGTAGGCGCCGTCGCTCCAGCAGTTGAAGAAGCTGAACGACGAGGTGACCCGGCCGACGATCTGCGAGTCGAACGTGGCTCGCGAATACGCCGGGATATTCGCGATGTTCTCACACCACATGCCCCAGTCGCCTTGGGTCACGTAGCACGTCGCCGCCGCCGTGGTCTGGGCCGCGTCGGCGCTTGCCGGAATCAGTGTCATGACGCCTGCCGCGATGGCCGCGCCCGCGAGTGCTTTTGCCTTCTTCACTGGAACCCCCGAGGTTGTTCGTGTCCGAAGTGTGCGGTGTGCCGGACCTGCTCCGGCAGGTGGTTCAGCTCACCCCGACCGAGATCGTGCGGTCGTTCGCGATGGGGCCGACGTTGGAAACGTTGCCGGTGCCTTCGAGCAGGAGGGCGTCGGGCCAGCATCCGGGGCGCGAGTACAGCCGCCACGTGGTGTTGGACTTGACCGAAGAAACCACGTTGACGAAGTAGGTCGGGAGGTTGTAGCACTGGGTCGGGCCATTGAGGTAAATCGACGAGCAACAGAAACCGGCGTTGTCGAAGAACTCCGCATAGGTGGCCGAAGTGGTGGCCTGGGCCGGGGCTGCCGGCATGAGTGCCGTCGCTGCCACTGCTGCCGCGGCTGCCGCGAATCCCTTGGTGCGAGAAATCATGATTGCTCCCCTTGTTGTCGGAAAAATCGCGTCGGAAATGGCCGGCAAGACATGCCGGCAGGACGTCTCCGATGTGGAACCGATGTTCGGGCAGAAAAGATCAGTGTCCGAACCGGACACCCCTGCCGGCGGACATGCCGCTACCGATCTGTCGGTGACGATCAGTGATCGATTGCGGCTGATTCCGTTCGAGCGCGACTGTGCACGAGACCCCCCATATCAACGCGACTCGGCGATCATGGCAGCGGGAGTTCGGATAGGTCAACCGGACTGTGTCTTGATCACTCGTTTGTCCGAATCGACCGGTTGTGCGCTGTTCACGTCGGGAGCATGGCCGTGTCGGAGCCCTTCGACGTTGTTGCCGCCGTTCGCCGGCCAGGGGACCTGAGTATGTTTCCGATCATCGATCCCGAACACAGGAGGAACCGTGGCCAAGGGCTACTGGGTCAGCGTCTACCCCACGATCGCGGACCCCGGGATGCTTGATGCCTACAACGAACTGGCCCGTTCGGCCGTCAAGGCCGCGGGCGGGCGGGTGCTCGCCCGCGGCGGCAGCCGGGTCGTCGCGCACGAAGCCGGCATCGCCGAGCGCGTTGTCCTGATCGAGTTCGACAGTTTCGAGCAGGCGGTCGCCGCCCGCGCGAGTGCGGCTTATCAGAAGGCGCTGGCCGAACTTCCAGACGGCTTCGAGCGCGACTTCCGCATCATCGAAGGCCTCGACTGACGACCGGAGCCGCGTCGAAGAGGAACACGATGCGGCTGCGGGCATCGTCGTGGACCGCGTCAGCGGCGCGCTCGCCGACCTGCTCACCCGCGCGACCGGGTCCGAGCGGACCCTGCTCGACCTGGCCGAACCTGCCGAACCGCGGCAGGTGACGGTCCGCCGGTCACAGATCGGGGGCCTGTCCGGTCGTAGCGGGTGTATCCGTTCGTCGAGGAGGTCTTCTCATGTCTTTGACCGTGTTGCAGGAGGCGAAACCGCCGTTCGTGCCGGAGGGGGCGCAGGCGATGACCATCGTCGTCGAGTACCCGCCGGGCGACCCCGGCACCCCGCCGCACCGCCACCCCGGGCCCGCCTTCGGCTACGTGCTGGAGGGCGAGATGGTGTTCGAGCTCGAAGGCGAGCCGCCGCGGGTCGTCCGCGCCGGCGAGGCGTTCTGGGAGCCGGGCGGCGACGTCATCCACTACCAGGACGGCAACAACCGTGACGACGTCCCGGTGCGGTTCACCGTCACCATGCTCTGCGAACCGGGCAAACCGATGGTCGACCTCGTGACCGAGGACGAACTCAGCGCGAAAGGATGGTCGCGGAAGTGAAGATCGCCGTCATCGGCGGGACCGGGCTCATCGGCTCCCGCGTGGTCGAGATCCTGACCGCGAACGGGCACGAAGCCGTCCCGCACTCGCCGTCCACCGGGCTGGACCTGCTCAGCGGAACGGGCCTCGCCGAAGCGCTGGCCGGGGCCGACGTCGTCGTCAACCTGACGAACTCGCCGACGTTCGACGACGCCTCACCCGCGTTCTTCCGGACGACCATGGACAACCTGCTGGAGGCGGCGCACGCGGCCGGCGTCGGCCACGCGGTCATCCTCTCGATCGTGGGCGCCGAGCTGGTGCCGGACCTGGTCTACTACCGCGCCAAGGTGCTGCAGGAGGACATCCTCAAGGCCGGGCCCGTGCCGTACTCGATCGTGCGGGCCACGCAGTTCTTCGAGTTCATGGCCGCGACGCTGTCCTGGACCTCCGACGAGAACTCCGTCCGCCTGCCCGCGACGCGGATCCAGCCCATCGCCGCGGACGACGTCGCCCAGGCGGTCGCCGACGTCAGCACGGGTGCCCCGCTGCGGGGGACCCGGAACGTCGCCGGGCCGGAGGTGTTCGCCCTCGACGAGCTGGGCCGGATCACCCTCGCCGCCCGAGGTGACCAGCGTCCCGTGGTGACCGACGACCAGGCCGGCCTGTTCGCGGCGGCGTCCGGCGACGTCCTCGTCGCCAAGGACGGCGCCGTCATCGCGAAGACCACCTACCGGGAGTGGCTGGCGCGGTGAGGGAGACCGGGCCCGCCCAGCGCGCGGGCCCGGTCAACCGCGGTGCCAGCCGGCCAGCTTGGCCGGGTTGAGCACGATCCAGAGCGTGGTGATCCGGCACCCGGCGGTTTCGGCGCCGACGACCGCGACGGCGCGCGAGGCGTGGCGCAGGGCGAGCCCGGCGCGGCCGTTGACGGACTCGACGGTCAGCTCGGTGTCCGCGAGCCCGCCCATGACCTCGATGACCAGCCGGGCGACCGCCGCCGCGCCGCGCACGGTCCCCGCCGGCGCGGGCACCAGGCCGCCGCCGTCGCACGTCGCGACCGCGTCGTGGCCGAGGACCGCTTCGAGCGCGGCGCTGTCCCGCTGCCGCCAAGCCGCGGCGAACCGGCGCACGGTCTCGTCGTGCGGGTCGAACACGGATTCCTCCCGCCGGCGGGTCAGGCCGGGGCCGACACCGCCTTGTTCTTCTCGGGGTTGACCAGCCACAGCAGCTGATCGATGCCCTCGGCGGTGGCGCTGACCGTGAGCAGGCCGTACACGCTGCCGCCCTGGCGGAGCACGGCGGCGGTCTGCCCGTTGGCCTGGGTCCACCCGATGTCGATGTCGTCCCAGAACCAGCTGGAGATCGCCTGCAGGAACTTCGCCACCCGGCCGCTGCCCACGAGCGGACGGCGGGCGACGCCCTTGCGGCCGTTGCCGTCGGACAGGTTGGTCACGTCCGGGGTGAAGAGCCGCTCCAGTTCGGCCAGGTCGCCGGACCGGGCGGCGGCGAGGAACGTGGTCAGCAGCTCTCGCTGCTCGGCCGCGGGCACCGACGCCTGCCGCTCGCTCGTGAGGTGCTTGCGGGCCCGGCTGGTCAGCTGGCGCACCGCGGCTTCGGTCGACGACAGGATGTCGGCGATCTGCGCGTAGGAGTAGTCGAAGGCTTCCCGCAGCACGTAGGCCGCGCGTTCGCCGGGGGTGAGCTTCTCCATCAGCAGCAGGGCCGCGAACTCCAGCGCCTCCCCGCGCTCGGCGCCCAGGTACGGGTCCGCGGCGGTGTCGACCGGTTCGGGCAGCCACGGCCCGATGTAGGTCTCCCGGCGCTTCCGGGCCGACTGGAGGACGTTGATGGCCAGCCGGGTGGTGGTCGTCGCCAGGAACGCCTCCGGGTTGGTCACCGTGGCCCGGTCGTAGGTCTGCCAGCGCAGCCAGACCTCCTGCACCAGGTCCTCGGCCTCGGTGACGCTGCTGAGCATGCGGTAGGCGATCCCGAACAGGCGCGGCCGCACCCGGGTGAAGGCGGCCGTGGCCGCCTCGAGATCGGCGAGGTCGGCACTCATCCCGGAATCCGTCACCCCCCGACTCTACGATGCCGGCTCCCGGTGCCCCGGCCGCGCGGCCAGGGCACCCGGAAGCTCATTCGGCGAGCTTGCCCGCGGTGGACACCTCGCGCGTGAAGCGGTTTTCCCTCGTCGGCTTTGCGCCGGGTTTCCCCGCATGATCGTCTCCCGCGGCTGGCGCGCGACGTCGAGCCACACCCCGGCAGACGAGGACCGGCGCGGCGATCTGGTGCTCGGTCACGGTCACTTCGCCGGCGGCGGGTTGAGCGGGAGCCAGTCGGCGAACCGGGTGGCGGCCAGCTGCGCGCCGGGGCCGGGCAGGAGCATGTCCTTGTCCAGCAGGGCACCGAAGTAGCGGGCGTCCGGGTCGGTGACGACCTCGCGGGGGTCACCGCGGAAGGCCAGCCCGGTGCGGATCAGCTCGTCGAGCCCGAACTGCTCGGGACCGGCCACCTCCACGGTGCCGTTCAGCGGTGCGCCGGCGGCGACCCGGCCGACCGCGGTGGCCACGTCTTCGGCGGCCATGGGCTGGATCCGCGCGTCCGACAGGCGCACGGTGTTCCCCTCGGTCGCCGACTGGGCAATGCTCCCCACGAACTCGAAGAACTGCGTGGCGTGCACGATCGAGTACGGCCGCCCGGACTCCTCGATGAGCTTCTCCTGCGCGATCTTCGCGCGGAAGTAACCGCTTTCGGCGAGCCGCTCGGTGCCGACGACCGACAACGCCACGTGGTGCCCCACCCCGGCCTTCTCCCCGGCGGCGAGGAGGTTTCCGGTGGAGGTGCGGAAGAAGTCCAGCACGGCGTCGTCGGCGAACGAGGGCGAGTTCGAGACGTCGACCACGACCTGGGCGCCCTCCAGCGCTTCGGCCAGCCCTTCGCCGGTCAGCGTGTTCACGCCCGAGTCGGGTGACGCGGGCACGGCTTCGTGGCCGTGTGCGGTCAGCTTCCGGACGAGCTTCGAGCCGATCAGCCCGCTGCCGCCGATCACGACGATCTTCATGGTGTGCCTCTCCTCCCGCGTCCCGGCCGCTCCGGGACTTCGTTCTCCGGCAAGGACCGGACAGGCTCCCGGTTTGTGACAGCCCGGCTGTCACAAACCGGGACGGCGTCCTGTCTTCGCTGGCGACACCGACCCGACGAACCGGAGTACCGCATGGACACCCGTGGCGCCCACGCCATCGACACGATCGACGATCTCCGCCGCCACCTGCAGTGGGCGATCGAACTCGAGCACGCGACGATTCCGCCGTACCTGTGCGCCCTGTACTCGCTGGACCCGGCGCGCAACCCCGAAGCCACCCAGGTCGTGGGCACGGTCCTCGCCGAGGAGATGATCCACCTGGCCCTGGCCGCGAACCTGCTCAACGCCGTCGGCGGCTCACCCAAACTCGACACGCCGGACCTGTTGCCGCCGTACCCGCATCCGCTGCCCCACGGCGACCGGTCCGTGCACGTCCACCTGGCCCCGTTCGGCCCCGAGGCCCTGGAGCTGTTCCTGCGCATCGAGCAGCCCGCGTCGGCGGACGCGCCGCCGCAGAGCGACGAGTACCGGACGATCGGCCAGTTCTACGCCGCGATCGAGCAGGGGTTGCGCATGCTGTGCGACAAGCTGGGCGAGGAGCGGGTGTTCACCGGCGACCCGGCTCGGCAGATCGGCGAGTTCCACCTCCGCGGCGGCGGTGGCGAGGTGCTGCCGGTCCACGACCTGAAGTCCGCGTCGGCCGCGCTGGCGGAAATCGTCGAGCAGGGCGAAGGGGCCGCGCGCACGGACGTGTGGGACGGCGACCGCGACGTCTTCCACCCCGACCGGGAGGAGGTTGCGCACTACTTCCGGTTCCAGGAGCTGAAAGTGGGCCGCCGCTACCGGACCGGCGACACCCCGCAGTCCGGCCCGACCGGCGAGGAGATCGCGGTCGACCTCGGCGGCGTGCTGCCGATGCGGCACAACCCGCGGACCGCCGACCACCCGGAGGGCAGCGCGATCCGCGTCGCCCAGGAGGAGTTCAACCAGACCTACAGCCTGCTGCTCTACCAGCTGGAAGAGGCCTTCACCGGCAACCCGGGCGGGATGACGGATGCCGTCGGCACGATGTTCGGGCTGCGCAAGCAGGCACTGGCGCTGATGAAGCTGCCCACCGGCGACGGGAAGACGACCGCGGGCCCGACGTTCGAGTACGTGCCGCCCGAGCGGCGGAACTGAAGCAGGAGGCCCGGGCCGGCACTTTGCCTCAACATATCAACGGACGTTAGATTGAGGGGGTGAGTGACGACCGGTGTGAGCTGCTGTGCCTGGACCTCGACCACGCGGAGGCGCTGCGGATCGCGCTGCCCTCGGCCGAGGCGCTGCTGGCCCGCGCGGAGGTGCTGCGTGCGTTGGGCGATCCGACGCGGCTGCGGATCGCGCACGCCCTGTCAGTGGGCGACGAACTCTGCGTGTGCGACCTGGCCTGGATCGTCGGGTCGTCGCAGGGCTTGGTGTCGCACCACCTGCGGCAGCTGCGCTCGGCCGGGCTCGTCACCTCGCGGCGGGACGGGAAGCTGGTGATGTACCGGCTCGGGGAGACAGGACAGCGGGTGCTGGCGACGGTCGCCGCGCCGGCCGTGGAGGTGGATCCGGTATGAGCGACGCGTGCTGCGGCCCGGACGAGGACCGCCACGAGGAAACCGAAGCCGGGCAGCGGTTCTGGCGGATCCCGGAAATCCGTTCGGCCGGCATCGCGGGCGTCCTGCTGCTCGGCGGCTTCGTCGCGGGGTGGCTGGGCTGGCGTCCTGGGGGGATCGGGCTGCACCTGGCGGCCGCGGCGGCCGGTGGCTGGACGTTCGTGCCCGGCACCCTGCGCGCGCTGCGGAAGCGGCGCATCGGCGTCGGGACCCTGATGACGATCGCCCTGGCCGGCGCGCTCGTGCTGGGCCAGTTCGCCGAAGCGGCGATGCTGGCCTTCCTGTTCTCGATCAGCGAAGCCCTGGAGGACTACTCCCTCTCGCGCACCCGCCGTGGCCTGCGGGCCCTGCTCGCACTGGTGCCGGACACCGTCCGCGTCGTGCGCGGCGGCCGGGAGTCCGGGATCGCCCCGGCCGAGCTGCGGATCGGCGACCGCATGCTGGTCCGCGCCGGCGAACGCATCGCCAGCGACGGGACCGTCCTCAGTGGACGATCCGCGGTGGACACGTCCGCGATCACCGGCGAGTCGGTCCCCGTCGAGACCGGTCCGGGCGACGGCGTGTACGCGGGCGCGATCAACGGCACCGGCGTCCTCACCGTCGAGGCGACCGCGACGGTGGCCGGCAATTCCCTGGCCAAGGTCGTGCGCGTGGTCGAGGACGCCCAGCGCCGCAAGGGCGACCGGCAGCGGCTGGCCGACCGGATCGCCCGCCCGCTGGTGCCGTCGGTGATGGTGCTGGCCGTGCTGATCGCCGGGCTCGGCGCGCTGTTCGGCGACCCGGTCACCTGGCTCGAACGCGCACTGGTCGTGCTGGTCGCGGCCGCGCCGTGCGCGATGGCGATCTCCGTGCCGGTCACCGTGATCGCCGCGGTGGGTGCCGCGAGCCGCTTCGGTGTCCTGGTCAAGGGCGGCGCCGCGCTGGAAACCTTGGGCACGGTCCGGACCGTGGCGTTGGACAAGACCGGCACGCTGACCCGCAATCGGCCGGCGGTCACCGAGATCATCCCCGCCGACGGCGCCACCGAGGACGAGGTCCTCGAGGTGGCCGCGGCGCTGGAAGCGCAGAGCGAACACCCGCTGGCCGCGGCCGTCCTCGCCGCCGCCGACGCGACTCCGGTCGCGGCCGAGTCGGTGATCACGGTCCCGGGCGCCGGACTGCACGGCGTCGTCGGCGGATCCCCGGCGCGGCTGGGCAAGCCGGCCTGGATCGGCGCGGGCCCGCTGGGCGACGCGGTCACCCGGCTGGAGGAGAGCGGCACGACAGTCGCCGTCGTCGAGCACGACGGCGCCCTGCTGGGCCTGATCGGCATCCGCGACGAACTCCGCCCCGAAGCCGCCGAGGTGATCGCCGAACTGCGCGACGCGGGCGTGAAGGTCGCCATGCTGACCGGGGACAACGCCCGCACCGCCGCCGCGCTCGCGGCTCAGGCCGGCATCGAGCAGGTCCACGCCGAGCTCGAGCCCACCGGCAAGGCCGACCTCGTGCGGAACCTGCAACGCGGCCGGGGCGGGGTCGCGATGGTCGGCGACGGCGTCAACGACGCCCCCGGCCTGGCCACGGCCGACGTCGGCATCGCGATGGGGGCGATGGGCAGCGACGTCGCGATCGAGACCGCGGACGTCGCGCTGATGGGCACCGACCTGCGGCACCTGCCCCAAGCGCTGCGCCACGCCCGCCGGGCACGGGGGATCATGCTGCAGAACATCGGCCTGTCCGCGGCGATCGTGCTCACTCTGGTGCCGCTGGCCGCCTTCGGCGTGCTGAGCCTGGCCACGGTGGTGTTCGTGCACGAACTGGCCGAGGTGTTCGTCATCGGCAATGGCGTCCGCGCCGGCCGGCTGCGCCCGCTGCGGGGTGAGACCGCGCCGGAACCCTTGGTGGTTCAGCGGATCCCCGTCAGTGCGGAGTCCGAAGAGGACGGTTGCGCCTGTTGCGCTCCCGGCAAGGAAGCGCCGGCTCCGCCGCGAGCTGCACGCGGACGCGAAAGTGTGCTGCTCCGGGTGGGTTCAGGGGCGGCGCTGTGTCGTGACGCCGCGGCGGGTGTCGCCGGGCAGGGGGCGGACGCGCTGGAGGTCCCGGCGTCCGGTGGAGTGCAGTTGCCAGGGGACGCTGGTGACCATCACGCCGGGTTCGAACAGCAGGCGTCCCTTGAGCCGCAGTGAGCTCTGGTTGTGGAGGATGTTCTCCCACCAGCGGCCGACGACGTATTCGGGGATGTAGACGCAAACCACATCGCGGGGACTGTCGCGCCGGAGGTTCTTGATGTACTGGACGACAGGACGGGTGATCTCGCGGTAGGGGGATTCGATCACTTTGAGCGGGATCTTCATCGAGCGCTGTTCCCACTGTCGTTGCAGTTCGCGGGTGTCGGCATCGTCGACGTTGACCGTGATGGCGCTGAGCGTGTCGGGGCGGGTGGCGCGGGCGAACGCGATCGCGCGCTGGCTGGGCTTGTGCAATGTGGACACGAGCACGATCGCGTGGACGCGGCTGGGGAGCATTTCGAACTCGTCGTCGGGCTGGAGTTCTTCGCGGACGTGGGTGTAGTGGCGGTGGATGCCCCGCATCAGGACGTAGAGCACCGGGATGGCGATGACGACGAGGTAGGCGCCGTGGGTGAACTTGGTGATCATGACGACCACGAGGACGACGGCGGTGAGCGCCGCACCGAGGGCGTTGATCAGCCGGGACTGGTGGATCGACCGGCGTTCGCGGACGTCGGTGCTGTCGGCGAGGGCGCGGTTCCAGTGCCGGACCATGCCGGCCTGGCAGAGCGTGAAAGAGGTGAAGACGCCGAGGATGTAGAGCTGGATCAGGCGGGTGGTCGAGCCGTCGAAGGCGAAGATCAGGATCCCCGCGACGACCGCGAGCGCGACAATGCCGTTGGAGAAGGCGAGCCGGTCGCCGCGGGTGTGCAGCTGGCGCGGCAGGTAGCGGTCCTGGGCGAGGATCGAGGCCAGCAGCGGGAACCCGTTGAACGCGGTGTTGGCCGCGAGGATCAGGATCAGCGCGGTGGCCGCCTGGAGGAAGTAGAACGGCACCGAGTGGTCGCCGCCGAACACGGCGGCGGCGATCTGGCTGATCACGGTGCGCTGCGGGTCGGTGGTGCAGTCGCCGCGGAACCCGGTGAGGTCGCAGGTGTTCTCGGCGATCCGGACGTGGCTGATCATGGCGAGGGCGGTGATGCCGCCGAACATCACCACGGCGATCACGCCCATCGCAGTCATGGTGCGAGCGGCGTTGGCGCTCTTGGGCTTGCGGAACGCGGGCACGCCGTTGGAGATCGCTTCGACGCCGGTGAGCGCGGTGCAGCCGGAGGAGAACGACCGCAGCAGCAGGAACACCAGCGCCAGGCCGGTCAGGCCGGCCTGCTCGGGGCGGACGTCGTAGCCGGCGCTTTCGGCGACCGGCGCGTGGCCGGCGACGGCCTGGCCGAGGCCGAGCGCGATCATCAGCACGACCCCGCCGATGAACAGGTAGGTCGGGATGGCGAACGCGCGGCCGGATTCGCGGATGCCGCGCAGGTTCATCGCCATCAGAACCAGGACGAAGCCCAGGTTCAGGGCGATGCGGTAGTCGTTGAGCTCGGGCACGGCGGAGATGATGTTGTCCACGCCGGACGCCACCGATACCGCGACGGTCATGATGTAGTCGACCATCAGCGCCCCGGCAACGACGAGTCCCGCGGAGCTGCCGAGGTTGCGGGAGGCGACTTCGTAGGAGCCGCCGCCGCTGGGGTAGGCCTTCACGACCTGGCGGTAGGAGAAGACGACGACGGTGAGCAGGACCGCCACCGCCAGGCCGATCCACGGTGCGAGCGTGAGGTAGGCCAGCCCGCCGATCGAAAGGATCAGCAGGATCTCCTGGGTCGCGTAAGCGACCGACGACAGGGGGTCGCTGGCGAAGATGGGCAGGGCGAGCCACTTGGGCAGCAGAGTCTCGCCGAGGGTGTCGCTCCGGAACGGCCGTCCGAGTACCAGCCGTTTGAGCCATGACGTGGGTGCTGGCACATACCGCAGCGTGCCTGCTGCCGTGGGGAACCGGCGTAGAGAAAACGTCAAGATGTGAGCGTCGGCGTTGGGAAATCGTAAGTGTCGCCGGGGTGATCGTCAGGTTCGCGTCAACGGCTCTGGTCTTCCGCAATCACCTGCCTACGGTTCCGGCACACCGTCCCCGGGAGCTGCCATGGCCGAAGCCGGTCTCACGCGCCTGATCCGCTGCCCCGGTGCGGTGGAGCTGCTCGACGAACTCGCGTCCGGCGCTCGCACCGTCGCCACGCTGCGGCGGCTTGTCCCGCGGCGTTTGCTCGAACCCGCGCTGCGGGCGCTGGCGGCGGAAGGCGCGATCCGGCGCTCGTCGGTGGGCACCTGGGACAGCCGGCCGGGCGATGAGGTGATGTTCTCCCTCACCGCCGCCGGCCACCGGGTTGTTGCCGGATTGTCCGATTTGGACGTCTGGGTCGAGGTCTACGAGCGCTACCTCAACGGGTAGCCGGGCCCGGGTCGAACAGGGCTTGGGCGGAGTGGATGCACTCGAGGATGTCGCGCGCCAGCTGAGCCACGGGACGGGTGGTGACGGTGTCGGCCAGCTGCAGGTCGCGGACCTGGCCGTTGAGGGTCACGATGACCGAGATCGCGCCGTCGTGACTGCTGTGGCTCACCTGGACGCTGGTCTGCCGGGGAAGGGACGTGCGGAGCTCGGGGTCGGCTGCCAAGGAGAACTCCCGGGATGAGATCCGGATCGGGCTGAAGACGTGATCGTTCAAGAGTGGCCCCGAATTCCCTGCGATGCGAGCCGTTCACCCCGTCGACGCCGAGTTGTGACCAAGTCCCGAATGGACGCTCGGAGCCTTCGTCAAGAACGCGTCAACGCGCCGTGTGGAGGCATCAAGACTCTGTCAGGTGACATCCGAACGGGAGCTCCGGGAGGCACGCTTCCGCTTGTCCGGTCACCATTCGGTCGACCTCGGGTTTGTCGTGCGTGAGAAGGGAGCAGTGCGATGGCCGATCTGGCCTATGTGCTGCTGGCGATCGTGGTGTTCGCCGTGCTGGCCTTGACCCTGCGTGGATTGGAGCGGTTGTGAGCGGCACCGGCGTGGTCGCCAACGTCGTCGGCGGTGTCCTGGCGTTGGCCCTGATCGTCTACCTGTTCATCGCGTTGATCAAACCGGAGAAGTTCTGATGTCCTCGACGTGGGCCGGCCTGGGACAGGTCGGCCTCTTGCTGCTCGCCTTGGCGCTGGTGTACCGGCCGCTGGGCGACTACCTGTACCGGGTGTTCACGAGCACGAAGCACTGGCGGCTGGAGAAAGCCGTCTACAAGATCGTGCGCGCGGACCCGGAATCCGAACAGCACTGGAAGACCTACGCCTCCGGCGTGCTGGGCTTCTCCTTCGTCTCCGTGCTGTTCCTCTACCTCCTGCAGCGCATCCAGCCGCTGCTGCCGCTGAACTTCGGCCGGACGGTGGACCCCGGGGTCGCCTTCAACACCGCGATCAGCTTCGTCACCAACACGAACTGGCAGTCCTACGTCCCCGAGGGCGTCATGGGGCACGTGGTCCAGATGGCCGGGCTGACCGTGCAGAACTTCGTCTCCGCCGGGGTCGGCCTGGCCGTGGCGATCGCGCTGACCCGCGCGTTCGTCCGCTCGCAGAGCGACCGGCTCGGCAACTTCTGGGTCGACCTGACCCGCGGCACGATCCGGGTCCTGCTGCCGCTGTCGTTCGTCTTCGCGATCGTGCTGGTCGCGCTCGGTGTGGTGCAGAGCCTCAAGTCCGGTGTCGCGGTGACCAACCCGGACGGCAGCTCCAGCACGATCGCGCTGGCTCCGGCGGCGAGCCAGGAGGCCATCAAGGAGCTGGGCACGAACGGCGGCGGCATCTTCAACGCCAACTCCGCGCACCCGTTCGAGAACCCGGATTCGTGGTCGAACCTGATCGAGATCTTCCTGTTGCTGGTGATCCCGGTCGCCCTGACGCGGACCTTCGGCAAGCTGGTGGGCAACACGAAGCAGGGTTACGTTCTGCTCAGCGTGATGGGCGTGCTGTGGGGCGGCATGCTCGCGGTGATCTGGTGGGCCGAAGCCCACGGCGGCGGCGCCGCGGCCCGGCTGGCCGGCGCGGCCGTGGAAGGCAAGGAGGCCCGGTTCGGGATCGCGGGGTCGGCGCTGTTCGCCGACTCGACCACCGGCACCTCGACCGGCGCGGTGAACGCGATGCACGACAGCTTCACCGGGCTCGGCGGGTTCGGGACGCTGCTGAACATGATGTTCGGCGAGCTCTCGCCCGGCGGCGTCGGCACCGGCCTCTACAGCATCCTGGTGATGGCGATCATCGCGATGTTCCTGGCCGGGCTGATGGTGGGGCGGACGCCGGAGTACCTGGGCAAGAAGCTCGGCAAGCGGGAGGTCACCTGCGCCTCGATCGCCATGCTCGCCATGCCCGCCGTCGTGCTGATCGGCGCCGGAGCGGCCCTGCTGATCCCGGGCAACACCGCCGCGTTCAACAACCCCGGCGCGCACGGCTTCTCCGAGCTGCTCTACGCCTACACGTCGGCCGGCAACAACAACGGCAGCGCGTTCGCCGGCATCACCGTGACCAACGACTGGTACCAGTCCACCCTCGGTGTCTGCATGGCGCTGGGCCGGTTCATCCCGATCCTCGCCGTGTTGTGCCTGGCCGGGTCGCTGGCCGCGCAGCGCAGGGTGCCCGAGACCGCCGGGACGTTGCCGACCACCAGCCCGTTGTTCGCCACCATGCTCGCCGGCACGGTCGTGCTGGTCGCGGCCCTGACCTTCATCCCCGCACTGGCCCTCGGGCCGATTGCCGAGGCTCTCGCATGACCATGACCACCGACCGCACCCCCGAGGAAGCCACCCGGCACCACGTCGAGAACGCGGGCCGGGTCGGCGCGGGCGTGTTCAACCCCCGCCAGCTCTGGACGTCCCTGCCGGACGCCTTCCGCAAGCTCAGCCCCCGTCACCAGCTGCGCAACCCCGTGATGTTCGTGGTCTGGGTCGGGTCGGTGCTGGTCACCGTCTTCGCGATCACCGACCCGGGCGTGTTCAACATCGGTGTCGCGCTGTGGCTGTGGTTCACCGTCCTGTTCGCCAACCTCGCCGAAGCGGTCGCCGAAGGCCGCGGCAAGGCCCAGGCCGAGTCCCTGCGCCGCACCAAGAAGGAGACCGTCGCCCGGCGGCTGGCCGAGGACGGCTCGGAAGCCCGGGTGCCGGGCACCGAGCTGAAGATCGGCGATCTGGTCGTCGTCGAAGCCGGCGAAGTCATCCCGGGTGACGGGGACGTCGTCGAAGGCATCGCGACCGTCGACGAGTCGGCCATCACGGGTGAGTCCGCGCCGGTGATCCGGGAGTCCGGCGGCGACCGCAGCGCCGTCACCGGCGGCACGACCGTGCTGTCCGACCGGATCGTCGTGAAGATCACCACGAAGCCGGGCGAGTCCTTCGTGGACCGCATGATCGCGTTGGTGGAAGGCGCGTCGCGGCAGAAGACGCCGAACGAGATCGCGCTGACGATCCTGCTGGCCGTGCTGACGATCATTTTCGTCCTCGCGGTCGTGGCGCTGCAGCCGATGGCCGGCTACTCCGGCGGCCTGGTGTCGGTGATCGTGCTGACCGCGCTGCTGGTGTGCCTGATCCCGACGACGATCGGGGCGCTGCTGTCCGCGATCGGCATCGCGGGCATGGACCGCCTGGTGCAGCGCAACGTCCTGGCGACCAGCGGCCGCGCGGTCGAGGCCGCGGGCGACGTCTCGACGCTGCTGCTGGACAAGACCGGCACGATCACCTTCGGCAATCGGCAAGCCACCGAGCTGATCCCGGTCGGCTCGTCGACGATCGACGACCTGGCGATCGCGGCCCGGCTTTCCAGCCTGGCCGACGGCACCCCCGAGGGCCGCAGCATCGTCGACCTCTGCACACGCGAGCACGAGCTGCCGGCGGAGCCGAGCGAGGCCGAGAAGTCCGGCGAGTTCGTCCCCTTCACCGCGCAGACCCGGATGTCCGGTATCGACCTGAACGGCCGGGTCGTGCGCAAGGGCGCGGCCAGCGCGGTGCGCGCGTGGGTCGCCGAGCACGGCGGCACGGTGCCGGACGAGGTGCACACCGTCGTCGACACGATCAGCGCCGAGGGCGGCACCCCGCTCGTCGTCGCCGAGCAGACCGGCGGCGTCGCGTCGGTGCGCGGGGTGATCCGGCTCTCCGACGTCGTCAAGCCCGGCATGCGCGAGCGCTTCGCCGAGCTGCGCACGATGGGCATCAAGACCGTGATGATCACCGGGGACAACCCGCTCACCGCGCGGGCGATCGCCGAAGAGGCCGGGGTGGACGACTTCCTCGCCGAGGCCAAGCCCGAAGACAAGATGGCGCTGATCAAGAAGGAGCAGGAAGGCGGGCGGCTGGTCGCGATGACCGGCGACGGCACGAACGACGCTCCCGCGCTGGCGCAGGCGGACGTCGGGGTGGCGATGAACACCGGGACCATGGCGGCCAAGGAGGCCGGCAACATGGTCGACCTCGACTCCAACCCCACGAAGCTGATCGAGATCGTGGAGATCGGCAAGCAGCTGCTCATCACCCGCGGCGCGCTGACGACGTTCTCCATCGCCAACGACCTGGCGAAGTACTTCGCGATCCTGCCCGCCATGTTCGCGGCGATCTACCCGCAGCTCGACGCGCTGAACATCATGCGGCTGCACTCGCCGGACTCGGCGATCCTGTCCGCGGTCATCTTCAACGCGCTGATCATCGTGGGCCTGATCCCGCTCGCCCTGCGCGGCGTCCGGTACAAGCCTTCCACCGCCAAGGCGCTGCTGCGGCGCAACCTGCTGGTCTACGGCCTCGGCGGCATCGTGACGCCGTTCGCCGGGATCTGGCTGATCGACCTGCTCGTCCGACTCATCCCGGGAATGTGACCATGAAGGTGCTGTACAAGCAGACCATTGCCGGCCTGAAGATGCTGCTGGTGCTGACCGTACTGCTGGGCGTCGTGTATCCGCTCGCCGTGTGGGCGGTGGCGCGGATCCCCGGCCTGTCGGACCGGGCCGAGGGGTCGATCATCACGCAGAACGGCCAGGCCGTCGGATCCTCGCTGATCGGCGTCGACCCGGTGGCGAAGGACCCGGCGCATGACCCGTACTTCCACAACCGGCCCTCGGCCGGGTCGAAGAACCCGCTCGGCCCCGGCGACCCGTCGACCTCGGGTGCCTCGAACAAGGGCACCGGCAACGACGACCTGCTCGCCCTGGTCAAGCAGCGGCAGGAGCTGATCGCCAAGCGGGAAGGCGTCGACGTCTCGAAGATCCCGGCCGACGCCGTGACCGCGTCGGCTTCGGGGCTCGACCCGCAGATCAGCCCGGCCTACGCCGCACTGCAGGTGCCGCGGGTCGCGCGGGAGAACGGCCTGAGCGAGGACGAAGTCCGCAAGCTCGTCGACGACAACACCACCGGCCGCGGCCTCGGCGTCCTCGGCGACCCGGCGGTCAACGTGCTGCAGCTCAACCTCGCCGTCGCGGCGGCCAGGCACTGACCGGTGACGACAGCGGACGCAGGTAAGCGCCGCCGCGGTGAGCTGCGGATCTACCTCGGGGCCGCCCCGGGCGTGGGGAAGACCTTCGCCATGCTCGGGGAGGCCCGCCGCCGGCTCGACCGCGGCACCGACGTCGTCGTCGGCCTGGTGGAGACGCACGGCCGCCGCAAGACCGCCGAGCTCCTGGAGGGGCTCGAAGCCGTCCCGCGGCACACGCTGGAGTACCGCGGGCACATTTTCGAAGAAATGGACGTCGACGCGATCCTCGCCCGCGCCCCGGAGGTCGCGGTCGTGGACGAGCTGGCGCACACGAACGTGGCCGGTTCGCGCAACACCAAGCGCTGGCAGGACATCGAGGAGCTGCTGGACGCCGGGATCGACGTGCTCTCGACGGTGAACGTGCAGCACCTGGAGAGCCTCAACGACGTCGTCGAGCGGATCACCGGGATCGCCCAGCAGGAGACCGTGCCGGACGAGGTCGTGCGGCGGGCCGAGCAGCTGGAGCTGGTCGACATCACGCCGGAAGCGCTACGGCGGCGGCTCGCGCACGGCAACGTCTACCCGGCCAACCGGATCGACGCGGCGCTGGGCAACTACTTCCGGCCCGGCAACCTCACCGCGCTGCGGGAGCTGGCCTTGCTGTGGGTGGCCGACCAGGTCGACGTCGCCCTGCAGCGCTATCGCAGCGAACGCGACATCACCGACACCTGGGAAGCCCGGGAGCGCGTGGTCGTCGCGATCAGCGGCGGCCGGGAGAGCGAGACGCTGGTCCGGCGGGCACGGCGCATCGCCAAACGGGCCGGCGCCGAACTGCTCGTGCTGCAGATCCTGCGCGGCGACGGCCTGGCCGGCGTCTCCCCGCAGGCCCTCGCCGAGTACCGCAAGCTCGCCGAGGACGTCGGCGCCACCTTCCACACCGTCGTCGGCGACGACGTCCCGACCGCGCTGCTCGACTTCGCCCGCGGCGTGAACGCGACGCAGGTCGTGGTGGGCACCTCCCGGCGCTCCCGCGTGGCGCGGCTGTTCGACGAAGGCATCGGCGCGACGGTGGTCCAGGAGTCCGGGCCGATCGACGTCCACATGGTCACCCACGACGAGTCCGGCGGTCGGCTGCGCGCGAAGCTGTTCCCGCGCAGTTCCCTGGCCCGGCGGCGGCAGCTCCTCGGCTGGGCGCTCGCACTCCTGCTGCCGGCGGTGGCGACGATGATCGGCGTGGTGCTGCGGCAGACGCTGATCCTGTCCACCAACGTCATCGACTACTTCCTCGCGACGATCATCGTGGCCCTCGTCGGGGGCCTCGGGCCGGCGCTGTTCGCCTCCATCGCGAGCGCGTTGCTGCTGAACTTCTTCTTCACCCCGCCGCTGTACACGCTGACCGTGGACGCCCAGCAGAACGTCATCACGCTGGTGGCGATGGTCGTTGTCGCGGTGGCGTTCGCGCTCGTCGTCGACCGGGCTTCCCGCCGGGCCGACGCCGCCGCGCGAGCGCGGACCGAGGCCGCGCTGCTGGCCTCCTACGCGCGGACCGTGCTCGGCGACGGCGATCCGCTGCAGCGGCTGCTGGAGAAGGTGCGGGAGAACTTCGGGCTCGAATCCGTTTCGCTGCTGGAGAGACAGGACGACGAATGGGTGCGCGCGGCCTGCACGGGTGAGCGGCCGTGCGACGACCCGGACGAAGCCGACGTCGACGTCCCGGTCACCGACGACGTCCACCTGGCCCTGCGTGGCCGGACGCTGCCGGCGCACGACCAGCGCGTCCTCGAGGCCGCGGCGGGCCAGGCCCTGCTGGCGTTGCGGCAGCAGCGGATGGCGGCGCAGACGCAGGAGGCGCAGCGGCGGGCGGAAACGACGGAGCTGCGGACGGCCCTGCTTTCGGCCATCGGCCACGACCTGCGCACTCCGCTGACGTCGATCAAGGCCGTCTTCGGTGGGTTGCGCGCCCACGACATCAGCCTGTCCGAAGAGGACGCCGAAGAGCTCCTGGCCGCGGGTGAGGAGTCCACCGACCGGCTTTCGGGCTTGATCGACAACCTCCTCGACTCCTCGCGGCTGGCCACGGGCGCGGTCCAGCCGGTGCTGCGCCCGGTCGGCTACGACGAGGTCGTCGCGACGGCGCTGGCCGCGGTGGACGGCAGCGCCGAGGTCGCGCTCGACATCGACGACCGGTTGCCCGCGGTCACCGCCGACCCCGGTCTGCTGGAACGGGCGATCGCCAACGTGATCGACAACGCGCTGCGCCACGGCGGCGGCGAGGTCGCCGTGCGTGCGAGCGCCTACGCGGGCCGCGTCGAGCTGCGGATCGTCGACCACGGCCCCGGCTTGCCGAAAGGCACAGCAGACTCCGCGTTCGCGCCGTTCCAGCGGCTCGGCGACCGCAACACCACCCCTGGCGTCGGGCTGGGGCTGTCGGTCGCGAAGGGGTTCGTCGAGGCGATGGACGGAGACATCCGGGCCGAGGACACCCCGGGCGGCGGCCTGACGATCGTGGTGTCCCTGCCGGAGGTGACGAGATGACGTCCGTGCTCGTGGTCGACGACGAAACCGCGCTCGTGCGGGCCCTGCGGATCAACCTCACCGCCCGCGGCTACTCCGTGGTCACCGCCGCCGACGGCGCCTCCGCCCTGCTGACCGCGGCGACCGAGCACCCGGACCTGGTCCTGCTCGACCTCGGGCTGCCCGACATCGACGGCATCGAGGTGATCCGCGAGCTGCGCACCCGGAGCGCGGTGCCGATCATCGTGCTCTCGGCCCGGGACCGATCCGCGGACAAGATCCGGGCGCTCGACACCGGCGCCGACACCTACGTCACCAAGCCGTTCGGCATGGACGAGCTGCTGGCCTGCCTGCGCGTCGCGGAACGCCGGCTGGCCCTCACCGCGCCGCCCGAACCGGGACTCGTCGTCGAGACCGCCGCGTTCACCGTGGACGTCTCCGCGAAGACCGTCCGCCGGGATGACGTGGCGGTGCACCTGACCCGCACCGAATGGGCCATCCTCGAACAGCTCGTCCGCAACCCCGACTCGCTGATCAGCGGCAAACACCTGCTGACCACGGTCTGGGGGCCCGAGTACGCGGACCGTGGGCACTACTTGAGGGTCTACATGGCACAGTTGCGTCGTAAGCTCGAACCCGACCCGTCGCACCCGCGATACCTGATCACCGAGACCGGTATCGGGTACCGCTTCGTCCCGGAGGAGTCACCGTGATCGATCCCAGCGAAGCCATCGAGCTGGCGGCCGAGCGCGGCGACACCGCCGAACTGCGCCGCTGGGCCGTCGCCGGGCACTCCGACGCCGTCGACCTGCTCATCGAGCTCGCCACCGAACGAGAAGACCTCGACGAACTCCGCCGGCTCGCCGACGAAGGCAGCCAGACCGCGGCCGAGGTGCTCGCCGAGATCGAAGGCGAACAGCCAGGAATCCGTACGTAGCTAGGGCCGCTCGTCCCGGCGCGGGTGCTCCTGGCACCAGCGTTCCGCCACACGCAGCACCACAGCCAGTGCGACGAAACCGCCGATCAGCATCAGCGTGTAGGCCAGGTCGCTCATCGAAATCCTTCGGATCGCCGGAACTTCGTCACCGAACGATGGCGTGCCGCGGCCGCCCGCACACGTCGCACCAGCATGTCCTTCACGCTGTGCTCTCGGATTTTGACGTCGGATTGATCCGCTTTCGCCCCCGGAAGAACGCACGCGATGCCGGTAGCGCCAGCAGGACGATCACCAGCAGGGAACCAGCCGTGGTCAGGACCAGCTTCGCGCCGTCGACGACCGGAAGCCAGCTCGGCATGGCCTCGCGAGCGGCGTCGACCAGCTTCGGGACGTCGACCTGCCGGAGCACCGGATCGCCGGAGTCCCGGAAGCTCGCGGCGAGGAACGTGGCCGTGAACAGCTGAGCCGGCACGATCAGCGCCCCGGCCACAGCCAGCAGTGGGTGGAAGACCCAGGACAGCACCTGGCCGGCCCGCCGCCCGGTCAGGTTCAACGACGCCAGCACGACGAGGACGATGACGATCGCGGCAGGCAACGGCGTCTCGGCGGTGTTCGAGCCGAAGCTGACCCCGTGCTCGATGAGCAAGGAGGCGGGAAGTCCCTGCCGGGCGAGTTCGGCTTCTGCTGCGGCCTTTGCATCGGCCCCGGAGGTCCAGACGACGATGATCGACAGCACGAACGACAGCGCGGTCAGCAGCTGGATCCAGACGGCGAGGACGACGGCGCGTGATTTCGTGAGCAGTCGAAGCATGGCAACCCCCTTGGTCAGGTCGCCCGATTGTCGGAGAAGGCGAGGGTGAGTGGCTCGGAAGTGTTCCGAGATCAGGGAAAACTCAGGGTTTGCCCCGCTGGATTCCGTGTCAGGGCGGAGTCAGGGGCGTGTCAGGCGAGCCGCCGACAGTGGCCGCATGACGAACAGCAACGCTTCCTCCATCGGCTCGGCCTGGACCGGCATGCTGCCGGTCGACGACACGGCCCTCGCCGTCACCGACTCCGGCGGCACCGGCATTCCGGTGCTCTACTGCAACGGCCAGTTCGCCACCCAGGGCTACTGGCGGCGGGTGCTGGCCGAGCTCGGCGGCGGGTTCCGGCACATCACCTTCGACGAGCGGGCCCGCGGCAAGTCGAAGCGTTCGGCGGACTACTCCTTCGAGGCCGCCGTCCGGGACGTCGACGCCGTGCTCGCGGCCCGCGGCGTGGAGCGGGCGCTGGTGGCGGGCTGGTCGTACGGTGCGGTCGTCGCGGCGCACTGGGCCGAGCGGAACCCGCAGCGAGCGCTGGGCGCGGTCCTGGTGGACGGTGCGTACCCCTACGACTGGCTCGACGAGGCGATGGAGCAGCGCATCCGGAAGCTGTTCAAGCGGCTGAACCTGGTCATGCCGTTGCTGCGCCCGACCGGCCTGACCCCGCGGATGAGCGCTGCCCAGCAGGCCGAGAGCAACATCGAGCTCGGGGTGCTGTCGCGCGAACGCGAGCTGGGGCCGGTGCTGGACGGCATCACCGTCCCGGTCCGGTACGTAGTGGCTTCGGGGACTTCTTTCGGCAGCAAGGGTGACGAGCAGGAACGGTTGCGCGTCAGCCTCGACGGGGTCACCGACCGCAACCCGAACATCAAGGTGAGTGCGAAGGTCCCGAGCAACCACGGCGCGATCTTGAAGAAGGACGCCCCGGCCGTCGCCGCGGCGGTCCGCGAGGTCGCGAACCTCCGGGGCGACGCCGCGGCTTAGGAAATCTTGCGGCGGTAGGCCGCGGTGGCGAAGACGTAAGCGACGACGAGGATCCCGGCGCACCAGGCGAGGGCGGTCCAGATGTCGTTGCCGACCGGTGCTTGGGTGAACAGGGTGCGGATGGTGTTGACGATGGACGTCACCGGCTGGTGTTCGGCGAACCAGCGCACCGGCCCCGGCATCGTGCCGGTGGGGACGAAAGCCGAGCTGAGGAACGGAAGGAAGATGAGCGGGTAGGAGAACGCGCCGCCGCCTTCCGCGGTCTTCGCGGTGAGGCCGGCGATCACCGCGACCCAGGTCAGGGCCAGGGTGAACAGGAGCAGAATGCCGGTGACCGCGAGCCAGGCCAGTGGTCCGGCTCCCGAGCGGAAGCCCATCAGCAGCGCGACGCCCACGACGATCACGAGCGAGATCAGGTTGGCGACCAGCGAGGTCAGCACATGCGCCCACAGCACGGCCGATCGCGTGATCGGCATCGAGTGGAACCGCTCGAAGATCCCGCTCTTCAGGTCGGTGAACAGCCGCAACGCGGTGTAGGCGATGCCCGAAGCGATCGTGATCAACAGGATGCCCGGCAGCATGTAATCGATGTAGGAGCCGGATCCGGTGTCGATCGCGCCGCCGAAGACGTAGACGAACATCAGCATCATCGCGACCGGCGTGATCACCGTCGTGATGATGGTGTCCAGGCTGCGGGTGATGTGGCGCAGTGAGCGTCCCAAAAGGATAGTGGTGTCCGTGGTCATCGGTCCTCACTTTCCGTGCGGGCGCCGACGACGGCGAAGAAGACGTCTTCGAGGGTCGGCTGCTTCTCGACGTACTCGACCTTGGCGGGCGGGAGCAGTTGCTTGAGTTCGGCGAGGGTGCCGTTCACGATGATCCGGCCCTCGTGCAGGATCGCGATCCGGTCGGCGAGCTGCTCGGCCTCGTCCAGGTATTGGGTGGTGAGCAGCACTGTGGTCCCGCGGGCGGCGAGGCCTTTGACTGCGTCCCACACCTCGACGCGGGCTTCGGGGTCGAGTCCGGTGGTCGGCTCGTCGAGGAAGATCACCGATGGATCGCCGATGAGGCTCATCGCGATGTCCAGACGCCGGCGCATGCCCCCGGAGTAGGTCGACACCCTCCGCGTGGCCGCGTCGGTCAGGGAAAAGCGCGCCAGCAGGTCGTCGGCGACCTTGCCGGGCTGCTTCAACCGGCGCAGCCTGGCGATGAGCACGAGGTTCTCCCGGCCGCTGAGGATCTCGTCGACGGCGGCAAACTGCCCGGTGAGGCTGATCGCCGCCCGCACGTCGTCGGCCTGGGTGACGACGTCGCAGCCGTTGACGGTGGCGGTCCCCGCGTCCGGCTTCAGCAGCGTGGCCAGGATCCGCACCGCGGTGGTCTTGCCGGCGCCGTTCGAGCCGAGCAGGGCGAAGATGCTGCCCCGTGCCACGTCGAAGTCCACGCCGCGCAGGACGTGCAGCTGTTTGTACGACTTCTCGAGGCCGCGAACTCGTATCGCTGTCATCAGTCATCCCCTCATCCAGCTAGTCAGTACTGCTGAGTACTGGTATACAGTAGTACTGAGTAGTGGCGCCAGGGTGAGCCCGGAGGAGCGATGGACGACCTGACGGAGATGTTGAAGGGCACCCTCGAAGGCTGTGTGCTCGAGATCATCGGCAAGGAGGAGACCTACGGCTACGCCATCACGCGCCGGCTGAACGACCTCGGCTTCGGCGACGTCGTCGAGGGAACCGTGTACACGATCTTGTTGCGGCTGGAGAGGAACAAGCTCGTCCAGGTGACGAAGCGGCCGTCCGAGAAGGGGCCGCCGCGCAAGTTCTATGCGCTCAACGACGCCGGTCGCGAAGAGCTGGGGCGGTTCTGGGCGAAGTGGCAGTACGTCTCCTCGCGCATCGACAAACTGAAGGAAGGTGGGGAATGAACTTCTGGGAGACCATCACCGGCAGCGACATGACCCGGGAATACCAGGCGTTCGAAGCCAGGGCCCGGGCGTTGCCGGAGGACTATCGGGCGGCGTGGGAGCAGATCAAGGCACACCTCTTCCCGTACGGGGATTTCTCGGGCCGCAATCTGATGCCGATTCTCGATGGGGCACTGGGGTTGCTGGAGGAGACTGCGGCGGAGGGGCAGAGCGTCCAGGACGTGCTGGGAGAGGACGTCGAGGGCTTCTGCGCGGCGCTCGCCGGCGGTGAAGGCGCCAAGAACTTCCGTGACCGGTGGCGGAAACAGCTGAACCGGAATGTCGCGAAAAAACTGGGCCGGTTGGGAGGCTGAGATGGGTATCCAGGACGTCATCGAAGGCAAGAAGCAGTGGCGGGCGCACATGGCCCGGGTCAAAGCCCTGCCGCCGGACTACCAGATCGTCTACAAAGAGATGCAGAAGTACCTGTTCAAGGTCGGCCCGGTCGACCTGCTCGAGGGAAATTTGCTCTCGGGGATCGTCGACTTCTTCGCCGAAAGCGCCGCGACCGGCCGGGGAGTCCTCGAAGTGATCGGCGAGGACGTCGCCGCCTTCTGCGACGAGCTGATCAAGGATTCGCCGACCTACGCCGACCGCTACCAGGAGTCACTCAAGGACAAGGGTGGGAAGCAGCCGGAAAGCGGCGTGAAACCGAGCTGAAACTCCGGTTGCGCACTCTCGTGACAGCCGTGGCCACCGAGGTCACGGCGGGACGAGAGGAGAACCGTGACCACCCCGGCGATAGCGGCCAGCGGGCTGCGCAAAACCTTCGGCGACCAGGTCGTGCTCGACGGCATCGACCTGCACGTCGCCGAGGGCACCATCTTCGCCCTGCTCGGGCCCAACGGCGCGGGCAAGACGACCGCCGTGCGGATCCTGTCCACGCTGATCCGCGCCGACGGCGGACAGGCCTCGGTCGCCGGGCACGACGTGGCCGCCGATCCGGACGGGGTCCGCGCCGCGATCGGCGTCACCGGGCAGTTCTCGGCCGTCGACAACCTGCTGACCGGCGAGGAGAACCTGCTGCTGATGGCCGACCTGCACCACCTCGGCCGCGCCGAGGGCCGGCGGAAGGCGGCCGAGCTGCTGGCGCGGTTCGACCTCGTCGAGTCCGCGGGCAAGCTGGTCTCGGCCTACTCCGGCGGGATGCGGCGGCGGCTCGACCTGGCGATGACGCTCACCGGCGAACCGCGAGTCCTCTTTCTCGACGAGCCGACGACCGGGCTCGACCCGCGCAGCCGGCACACCGTGTGGGGGATCATCCGCGGCCTCGTCGCGGGCGGTGTCACCGTCTTCCTGACGACGCAGTACCTGGACGAGGCCGACGAGCTGGCGGGCCGGGTCGCGGTGCTCGACCAGGGGCGGGTGGTCGCCGAAGGCACCCCGGACGAGCTGAAGCGGCGGGTCGCCGTCGGGCACGTCCGGCTGCAGTTCGCCGACGCCGAAAGCCTCGACGCCGCCGCCCGGACGCTGGGGGAAGGCACCCGGGACGAGGTCGCGTTCACGCTGTCGGTGCCCGGCGCCGGCGGTGTCCGCTCGTTGCGCGGGCTCCTCGACCGGCTGGACGGCGCGGGCGTGGACGTCGGCAGCCTGTCGGTGCACACCCCGGACCTCGACGACGTCTTCTTCGCCCTCACGACCGAGAAGGAGGCCGTCCGATGAGCTACGCGGTGCGTGATTCGGCGACCATGCTGCGGCGCAACCTGAAGCACCTGCGCCGGTACCCGGGGATGATGATTATGGCGCTGGGCATGCCGGTGCTGCTCCTGCTGCTGTTCGTCGGGGTGTTCGGCGGCGCGATGCAGGCGGGCGTCCGCGGCGGGGCGTACGTCGACTACCTCGTGCCGGGCATCCTGCTGATGACCGTGGGGTACGGCGCGTCGATGACGGCGCTGGCGGTGAACCGGGACATGACCGACGGGATCATTTCGCGGTTCCGCACGATGGCGATCGCCCGCGTGTCGGTGCTGACCGGGCACGTCCTGGGTGCGGTGCTCCGCACGGTGGTCAGCTCGGTGCTGGTCGTCGGGGTGGCGCTGCTGTTCGGGTTCCGGCCCGCCGCGGGTGCGGGTGGCTGGTTTGCGACGCTGGGGCTGGTGCTCCTGCTGGCGTTGGCGCTGACCTGGCCGGCGGTCGCGGTCGGGCTGGCGGCGAAGAACGCCGAGGGCGCGAACCTGTTCATCCTCCTGGTGCAGGTGCTGCCGTTCGTCAGCAGCGCGTTCGTGCCCACGGACACGATGTCGGGTGCGGTGCGCTGGTTCGCCCGCAACGAGCCGTTCACCCCGGTCATCGACACCCTGCGGGGTCTGCTGCTGGGCACCTCGGTCGGCGGCAGCGCGTGGATCGCCGTCGCCTGGTGCGCCGGGTTCGCCGTCGCGGGATACGTCTGGGCGCGGGCGTTGTTCAGGCGCGATCCCGCGGCCTGACCGTCAGTGCCGCGAGTGCCGTGGCGCGTAGCTCTTCGCGGCCGAGGCCGGCGTATTCCGACTGCGCGTCGGTGTACGCCGGCTCGTCGGCCTGTTCGGCCAGGGCCCGGATACGGGCCGAAGACATCGTCGGCTGGAAGCCGCGCACGTACCGGAAGCGCTCGGCGAGGGCGATCATGCGCACCGCCGCGGCTCGCTCGCCGTCCGTCTGCGCGCGGTCGAGGTCGGTCAGGGCCAGCGCCAGCAGAAGCGCGCCGCAGACCGGGATCGACGTCCCGGGGTCTTCGAGCAGGCCGGGCAGCGCGCGGGGGAGTTCGCCGGTGATCCCGGTGACGAGGTCGAGGCGCCCGTGCTGGGCGTGGGCGACGACGGTGACCGCTTGGGTCTCCCACATCCAGCCTTCGGCGCCGGGACCGGTGTCCCGGGTGGACCGGAGGCGTTCGGCCACCTGCCGCCAGAATCGCAGGCCCGGTTCGGTTTCGCCGCGGGCCAGGTGGATCTCCGCGCGGGCTCCGACGTCCACCATGGACGCCCCGGCGACCTCGCTGCCGCCGGTCAGCATGGCCTGCTCGAGCCAGTGTTCCGCTTCGTCGATCGCGCCGGCCTGGAGGTTGGCCAGGACCAGGGCACCGCGGATGCGGGCGGCGCCGGGCCAGGTGCCGGACTCGTCGAGCACCGCGAGCACGGTGCCGATCGATCGCCGGGCTTCTTCCCCGCGTTCGGCCTCCAGGCACAGCTCGCCGACGCGGGCGTGGGCGACGGCGCGCAGCCACGGCGAGTCCCGGTCTTCGAACACGGCGACCATGCGCTCGGCCGCGGCCAGCGCGCGCTCCGGATCGTCGAGGGCGGACCACGCGTAGCTGGCGACGCCCTCGGCCAATCCGGCGGTCAGCGGATCGTCGTCGTCGCACAGCCGGAACAGCGGGGCGAAGTCGGTCGCGGCGACGGCGCGGATCACCGTTTCGGTGGCGCGCACCAGGGTGCCGGGGGCTGCGGGCGGGAGACG
Source organism: Amycolatopsis sp. NPDC005003 (assembly GCF_053600695.1). Classification (NCBI taxonomy): domain Bacteria; kingdom Bacillati; phylum Actinomycetota; class Actinomycetes; order Pseudonocardiales; family Pseudonocardiaceae; genus Amycolatopsis; species Amycolatopsis sp. NPDC005003. The sequence goes on from NZ_JBSGAI010000013.1 coordinate 92,426, forward strand.
GCGGAGGGCGACCAGGGAGCGGGTGGGCCGGGGGCCATGCAACAGGAAGCTGTTCACCGCGCTCAGCACCAGCGCCGCGCGGGTCGCCGCCACCAGCGCGGGTTCCGGACGGTAGTGCGAGAGCAGCCACGCGGTGTCCTCGACGAGCGCGGCCATCCGGCCGAAGTTCGACTCGAACGTCCACAACCCGGCCAGAGCGGCGGCGGTCGCGGCCACGATGGCGCCGTCCTCGTGGTCGAGGCCGTGCCGCAGGGCGTGCGTCAGGTTGTCCTGCTCGGCGCCGACCCGGCGCATGGCCGGGACGAGCTCGGCGTCGAACAGGGAATCGTGGTGGGCCAGGGCGAAGTCGACTGCCCAGGCCAGGAAGCCGGTGGTGGCCTTCCCGGTTTCGCCGGCTTCCTCGCGGCGGGCGGCGCTGAACTCGCGGACCGTCTCCAGCATCCGGAACCGTGTGCCCGCCGGGGTATCCGTGACTTTGAGCAGGGAATGGCCGGCGAGCTGGTCGAGCAGGTCGAGGACACCGGCGCCGAGCAGGTGCCGGGCGGCATCGGCGGTGAAGCCGCCGGGGAAGACGGAGAGGACACGCAGGGCGTCCTGCCCCGGCGGGTCGAGGAGGGCCCAGCTCCAGTCGATGACGGCGTGCAACGTGTGGTGGCGCGGCGGGGCATCGCTGGCGCCGCCGCGCAACAGGGCGAACCGGTCGTCGAGGTGGGCGGTGATCTCGGGGACCGACATGACCCTGGTGCGGGCGGCGGCCAGCTCGATCGCCAGCGGCAGGCCGTCGAGGTGCGCGCACAGCTGCCGGACGGCCTCGTCCGGCAGCTCGGCGTCCGGCCGGACGGCCCTGGCACGCTGCCGGAACAGCTCACCGGCGGCTGCCGGGCCCAGTTCCGGCAGGACGTGGACCGCTTCGGAGGAGAGGCCGAGGGGCGTCCGGCTGGTCGTGAGCACCCGGAGTTCGGCGCTGAGCGCGACGAGCGTCCGGACGAGGCCGGCCACGCCGCGCACGACGTGTTCGCAGTTGTCGAGCACCAGCAGTGCCGGGCCGGAGCCGAGCGCGTCCAGGATGCCGGTCACGGCGTCACGCGGGCCCGCCGGTCGGCTGCCCGGCGGGCCGCCGGCCTCCGCCCCGCCGACCGCCGAGGCGACTCCGGCGGCGACCTCGTCGTCACGGGTGATCCCGGCGAGCGGCACGAAGTGCACGATCCTCTGGCCGGCCCGGCGGCTCACGGCGTGGGCCAGCCGGGTCTTGCCCAGCCCGCCCGCGCCGACGATCGACGTGACCCGGGACGTCCGCAGCAGCCCGGCGACGGCGGCCAGGTCGGTGTCCCGGCCCAGCAGCGGGTTCGGTTCGTGGGCGACGCCGTGGCGCACCGCGGGCGCCTCGCCCTGCAGGAGCTGCTGGTGCAGCTCGCGCAGTGCCGGGCCGGGGTCGCTGCCGAGTTCGTCGCGCACGGTGCGCCGGTACCGCTCGTACCTGGCCAGGGCCGCGGACGGCCCGGCCGTCACCGCTTCGCTGCGCAGGAGCTCCAGCAGGAGTTCTTCGTCGTGCGGTCGTTCGGTGGCCAGCTCGGCGAGCTCGTCGACCGCCTCCGCGGCCCGGCCCAGCCGCGAGCGGCACAGCGCACGGGCCCGGACCAGTGCCCGGCTCGTCGAGGCGCGGGACGTCCGCAGCGCACCGAGCGGATCGGCGCTGCCGGCGTCGCCGGGCGCCGTCCAGAGCGCCAGGCCCGCCTCGGCTTGGGCGAGCGCGGCTTCGTGGTCGCCTTCGCGGGAAAGCCGGGCGCAGGCCGTCGCGCTGAGCACGACCGCGGTGGCATCCACCTGGTCCCCGGCGAGGGTGAGCCGGTAGCCGGACGGCGTCGCTTCGATGACGTCCGGGCCGAGCCGGGCTCGCGCGCGGGACACCAGCACCTGCAGCGCCTTGGTGGGGTGTTCCGGTCGTTCGTCCGGCCAGAGCCCGTCGATCAGGCGGGTGGTGCTCGCGCCGGTGCGGAGGTCGTCGGCCAGCAGGGCGAGCAGCCCGCCGAGGCGGGGGCTGGTGATTTCCCGGCCGCGGTAGGCCACCCGCGGCAGCAGGACCAGCTCGATCGTCACCGGCCAAGGCTAGTGGGGGCGCGCGGTCGTGGGCACGGTCGTGCGGGCGCGTCGCGTAGGCTGAGCCCGGCGCGCCGGGAAGTCTGGTCGGCATCCGGATTCGGATCGGAAGGACCGGCTGATGCGCGGGGTCGAAACCGTCCTGTTCCTCGTGGTCGTGGCGACCGTGGTGGCCACCTTCGCCCGGCGGCTGCGGGTACCGGCGCCGTCGCTGCTGGTCGTCGTCGGTGTGGTGGTCGGGCTGCTGCCCGGCGTCCCGGTGGTGCAGGTGACGCCGGACGTGATCAGCCTGGTCGTGCTGCCCCCGCTGCTGTTCGCCGCCGGGGAAGAGCTGCCGTGGCGTGATTTGCGCGCGGTGGGGCGGCCGGTCGCGGTGCTGTCGGTCGGGCTGGTGCTGCTCTCGGCCGCGGCGGTGATCGGGATCGCGGTCGCGGTGACGCCGTTGCCGGCCGGGATGGCGTTCGTGCTGGGGGCGGTGCTGGCGAGCACGGACCCGGTCGCGGTGACGGCCCTGGCGCGGCGGCTGGCGCTGCCGCCGCGGGTGCAGGCGCTGATCCAGGCCGAGAGCCTGTTCAACGACGCCACCAGCCTGCTGCTGTTCCGGGTGGCGCTGTTCCTGGCCGTCGCCGGCGGGGCGGCGTCCTGGGGCCGGACGCTGGGCGAGTTCGCGCTGCTCGCCGGGGGTGGCGTGGCGGTCGGCGTGCTGACGGCGCTCGGCGCGTTCCTCATCCGGCGGCACACCGAGGACCCGGTGCTGGAGACGGTGATCTCCTTGGTCACGCCGTATGCGGGGTACGTCCTCGCGGAGTCGGTGGGCGGGTCGGGCGTGACGGCGGTCGTGGTGGCGAGCGTGATCCTCGGGACGCAGGCCGAGCGGCTGACGACCGCGCGGATCCGGCTGCAGGTCGGCGCGGTCTACCAGACCGTGGTGTTCCTGCTGGAGAGCGTCGTGTTCGGCCTGATCGGGCTGCAGCTGCCCGCCCTGGTGCGCCGGGTGGCCGGCGGCGGCGCGTGGTGGCTCCTGCAGGCGCTCGCCATCGCGGCCACCCTGGTCGTGGCGCGGCTGCTGCTGGTGTTCGTGCTCTCGGCGCTGCGGCAACGGCGGGAGGACGGCCGCCTCTCCTGGCAGGTCCCCGCGGTCGTCTCCTGGGCGGGCGCGCGCGGCGTGGTGCCGCTGGCGGCGGCGCTGTCCCTGCCGGTGGCCACAATGGACGGTGCCCCGCTGCCGGCGCGGGATCTCGTCCTGCTGCTGACGACCGCGGTGATCGTGCTGACGCTCGTGGTCCAGGGCTTCACGCTCGCCCCGCTGGTCCGCCGGGCGGGGATCGCCCTCGACCCCGCCGACCTGCGCACCGAATACGGCACCGCCCGCCGCAAGCTCGCCGAAGCCGGGCTGTCCCACCTGGACCACCTGGCCGAGACCGAATCGGCGCCGGCGTTCGTGGTCGACCAGCTGCGGGCGGCCTGGCAGGCCCGGCTCGACCGCGTCCGGGCCGACATCGGGGAGAACAGCACGGACCTGGTGCGCGGGATCGACTACCGCGCGCTGCGCCGGGAGCTGATCGACGTCGAGGCGGCCGAGCTGACCCGGCTGTTCGAGGCGGGCGAGATCACCGACGGCACCCGGCGGCGCATCCAGCGGCTGCTCGACCTGGAGCACGCCGGGCAGGAGGACTGAGCGGTCACCACGGCGGCAGGACCCGGCGGGCGGCGGGGTCGTCCTCGCGGGCGGCGAGCCAGGTCCCGGCCAGCCGCAGCAGCAACGTCACCAGCACGAAACCGCCGATCAACGTCACCGTCCACGCGAAGTCGCTCATCGGTCCAGGATGCCTCCGCGGCACTGGGGCAGCGACCTCGCCGGCGCAACCTTGACGCCGTCTTGAGCCCCTGACGGCTGCCACGACCTCCCTTCATCGTATATCGTCGATGAACGATGTAAGGAGTGGCCGTGCTGGATCGGGAGACCGCCAAGACGTACGCCGGGTGGTTCCGGACACTCGCGGATCCGACGCGGGTGCAGATCCTCAACCTGCTCGCCGAAGCCGGCGGCCCGATGGCCGTGGGGGAGATCGTCGAGCAGGTCAGCGTCGGGCAGTCCACCGTTTCCGCGCACCTGAAGGTCCTCGCGGACACCGGGTTCGTGCTGGTCGAGCCGCGGGGGACTGCCCGGCTCTACCGGGTGAACGAAGCGTGCGTGTCCTGCTTTCCGAGCGCCGCGGACGTCGTCATGGGTCGCGGGGTCCGGTCGTTCGCCGAGACCGTCGACGAGGAGGCCCGATGAACCCCGACCGCGACGCCGTCCATGACCGCTACGCCACCGCCGCCAGGCGGGCTCTGGCCGGGGAAGGAACCGGCCTGCTGGCCGGCGAAGGGGACGCCGAGCGGCTCGGCGCCGTCCACTACGCCGGTGCGGAACTTCCGGTCGAGGTGACCGCGACCAGCCTCGGCTGCGGCAACCCCCTGGTCGTGGCCGAGCTGAAGCCGGGTGAGACGGTGCTCGACCTCGGCTCCGGTGGCGGGTTGGACGTCCTGCTCTCCGCCCGCCGCGTCGGGCCGGGCGGGCGGGCCATCGGCCTGGACATGACCGACGAGATGCTGGAACTCGCCCGCCGGCACGCCGAGCAGGCCGGCGTGACCAACGCCGAGTTCCTCAAAGGCACCATCGAGCGGATCCCGCTGCCGGACGCCTCGGTCGACGTCGTCATCTCCAACTGCGTCATCGCCCTGTCGACGGACAAGCCCGCGGTGTTCGGCGAGATCGCCCGTGTCCTGCGGCCCGGCGGCCGCCTCGGCGTCACCGACATCCTGGCCGACGACAGCCTCACCGACGCCGAGCGCGCGGCCCGCGCCGGTGCGGTCGAGTGCCTCGGTGGCGCGCTCACCGCCGACCGCTACCGAGTGCTCCTGCATGACGCCGGGCTCAGCGGCGTCGATGTCCAGTTCACCCACGAGACCGGCGAGAAGCTCCATTCCGCGATCGTCCGCGCCACCAAGCCGGTCGAGGTCGTCGCGATGGCGGCCGAGCACGCCGGCCGGGTGCTGGCGATCTATCAGGCCGGGCTGGACACCGGCCAGGCGAGCTTCGAGACCACAGCGCCCCCTTGGGAGGCCTGGGACGCCGCCCACCTTCCAGACCACCGGCTGGTCGCCCTCGGCGCGGCCGGGCGGGTGATCGGCTGGGCCGCGGTCTCCGCGGTGTCCTCGCGGTGCGTGTACGCCGGGGTCGTCGAGCACAGCGTCTACGTCGCCCCGGAGGCGCAGGGTCGCGGTGTTGGTCAGGCGCTGCTGGGCGCGCTGATCGCCTCGACCGAGAACGCCGGGATTTGGACGATTCAGAGCGGCGTGTTCCCCGAGAACACCGCCAGCCGGGAACTGCACCGCCGAGCCGGATTCCGGGAGATCGGCGTCCGCGAACGCGTCGGCCGGCACCACGGCGTGTGGCGGGACGTCGTCATGATCGAACGCCGCAGCTCGCGGGTCGGCAGCTGAGTGGAGCCGGTGCGCCCCTCGATTGCGCACCGGCTCCGGGCCTTCAGTTGCAGCAGCCCTCGGGGGTGGCGGTTTCGGCGTCCGGCGTACAGCAGGTCGCCGGGGTGGCCAGTGCGGCGCTGTCGGTGCCGAATGTCGTCGAGTCGGCCTTCACCGTGTAGACCTCCCACGGCTCCTTGCCCGGGCCGTGCACCCACACCTTGTCCTGCACCGCGTAGCAGCACGTGGTGTCGTCCTCGGTGAGCGTCTCGAGTCCTTCGCCGGTGAGTCGCTGGGTCGCCGCGTTGACCTGGTCGGTTGACTCGACCTCGACGCCGAGGTGGTCCATCACCGTCTCCTGGCCCGGCTCGCCCTCCAGCAGCACCAGCTTCAGCGCGGGCTCCGCGATCGCGAAGTTCGCGTAGCCGGGCCGGAGCTTCGCCGGCTCCGTGCCGAACAGCTTCGAGTAGAAGTCGATCGAACCGGCCAAGTCCCCGACCCGCAGGGCCAGCTGTACCCGTGACATCGGTACCTCCTTGAATAGATATTCATCGAATCAGAGCCGGGCCTCAGATTGCCCTCTGCTTAGGAGCCTGTCAAGATAGACGCATGTCGAAACAGCTGCCGATCGCCGCGCTGGACGTCTGCTGCTCACCGCTGGCCCGTGAGCCCCTGAGCGACGATCAGGCCGTGGAGCTGGCCAAGCTGTTCAAGGCGATGGCCGACCCCGTCCGGCTGCGGCTGCTCTCGCTGATCGCCTCCCACGCCGGCGGCGAGGCGTGTGTCTGCGACCTGACCGACGCCTTCGACCTGACCGGCCCGACCATCTCCCACCACCTCAAGGTGCTGCGCGAATCCGGGCTGATCACCGGCGACCGCCGCGGCACCTGGATCTACTACCGCGTGCACCCCGAGGTGCTCGCGCGGCTGTCGGCGGTGCTCACCACCCCTGTCCCGCACGTCGAAGGGGAGAACACCCGTGACAGGCAAGCCTGAAGTCCTCTTCGTCTGCGTCCACAACGCCGGCCGCTCCCAGATGGCCGCCGCGCTGCTCGCCCACCACGCCGACGGCGCGGTCGACGTCCGCTCGGCCGGCTCGGCGCCCGCCGGCAGCATCAACCCCGCCGTCCGCGAGGCGATGGCCGAGATCGGGATCGACCTGTCCCAAGAGGTCCCGAAGAAGCTGACGACCGACGCGGTCGAAGCCGCCGACGTCGTGATCACCATGGGCTGCGGCGACGCCTGCCCGGTCTTCCCCGGCAAGCGGTACCTGGACTGGCAGCTCGAGGACCCCGCGGGCAAGAGCGTCGAGGACGTCCGGCCGATCCGCGACGAGATCGATCGCCGGGTGCGGGAACTGCTCACCGAACTCCTTGTTAGGTAGCCGCGCTTGAGCACCACGCCCGTACTGCCAGAGAGCTGTCGGACTGTGAAGTGGTTCACAGGTGGTCACAGCCGGGCGGGAGGCGGTGTCTGGTGGGCATGACGAACAAAGAGCAGACCACGGTGTTGATCACCGGAGGCAACAAGGGACTCGGTTTCGAGGCGGCCCGGCGGCTCGGGGAGCTGGGCTGGACGGTCTTCCTCGGCTCGCGGGATGAAGGCCGGGGTCAGGTGGCGGCCGACAAGCTGGCCGCCGGTGGCGCGAACGTGGTCCTCGTTCCACTGGACGTGACCTCGGAGGAGTCGGTGGCCGACGCCGTGCGGCTGGTGCGCAAGCACACCGACCGGCTGGACGTGCTGATCAACAACGCGGGTGCGCCGGGTGGGGCCGTGCACCCCGGGGAGGCCACGGCCGAGGAGATTCATTCCGTCTATGACACCAATGTGTATGGGCCGGTCCGGGTCACGCACGCGTTCCTGCCGCTGCTGCGGGCGGCGGACAACCCGCGGGTGGTGATGGTGTCCAGCGGTGTCGGTTCCTTCGCGGTCGTGACGGATCCGAATCAGACGGCCTCGAAGCTGCATGAGCTCGCCTACAGCTCGTCGAAGGCGGCGCTGAACATGATCACGGTCCGGTACGCCCAGGCGTTCCCGGACATCAAGTTCAACGCCGTCACGCCCGGCGAGGTGGCCAATCGCAAGTTCGCCGCCACGGACATGAACAACCACATGGGCCAGTTGACGGTCACCGAGGGCACCGACCCGTTCATCGAGCTGGCGACGCTCGGCGCCGACGGACCGACCGGGATCTTCATCGACCGCCTCGGCCCCGTGGCCTGGTAACCCCTCGGGGCACCCGGCGACCCTGCGGTACGAGGGTTTACGCGGCAGCACTGTCCTGTGTGGACCGCTCCGGTGGGAGCCATCCGGTCCTGCCGGGCCAGTGCTGCCCGGGTGCCTGGTGCCGGGGATTCACCCCCGATTCACGCAGTCCACCCGGGACTCGGTGCTGACGCGGCGGCCGGATAAGTGCGGGGCGCCTGCACGACGTGGGGGAGTGGCAGGTCGGTGCTCTGACGAACCTGCTGCTGCCCCACGTCCGCGGCCGGCCCGTGGACGTGGTCCACTCGCGGGGAACCTCCCGGGTTCCTGCGTGGTGGGCCGGGGCTGGAATTCAGGGGGTTCTTTCGCCTGGGTCGATGCGGCCGAGAAGGTTTTGCAGCTGCCTGCGCTGGGTGGTGGTCAGGCGTTGGACGACGTCGGTGTCCAGCCGCGGGATGTGGGCTTCGAGGCCCGCGCGCAGCAGCCGTTCGCCCTCGTCGGTCATCGCGACCTGGAAGGCGCGCCCGTCCTCGGGGTCGCGGGTGCGGGTGATCAGGCCCTTCTCCTCGAGCCGGGCGACGAGCTTGGTGGTGCCGGCTGAGGTGTAGCCCATCCGGGCGGCGACCTTGCTCGCGTGCGTGCGCGGCCCGGGGAAGCGGGCCAGGCGCAGCAGGAACTCGAACTCGGGGCCGTCCAGGCCGCTGGCCTCCCGGATGTCGGTGTGCAGCCGGGCGTTGAGGGCGCGGTGCAGGTTCACCACCCGGCCCCACAGCACCACTCCCTCGTCTTCCACCAGTGCGCGCAGTTCGTCGTCCACGATGACCACAGTAGCGCAAATCGTCCGGAAGATACCTTCCTGGTTAGCTTGATTTAGCTAACCAGGAAGGTATAGTGGCGGCGTAGCCCACCCCTGCGCAGTACTTGGAGACCGTGATGACGGACCTCACCTACACGATCATCGACGGGGATTTCCCGGCCGGATCGAAGAACAAGACCGCCACCCTCGTCACCGGTGAGACCGAAGCGCTGCTGGTGGACGCCGGGTTCACCCGCGCCGACGGGCACCGGCTGGTCGCCGCCGTGCTCGACGCCGGCCAGCAGCTGACCACCGTGGTCATCTCCCACGCCGACCCGGACTTCTACTTCGGCGCCGAAGTCATCGCCGACGCCTTCCCCGACGCGACCTTCCTGGCCACGCCCGAGGTCGCCGCGGCGATGGCGAAGAAGTACGAGGGCAAGCTCAAGGCCTGGGCCGCGCTGGGCGCGAACCTGCCCACCCGGCTGATCGAGACCGCGCCGCTGACCGGCGACCTCACGTTCGCCGGCCACACCTTCCAGCTCAAGGGCGCACCCGCCGCGCTGCCCGACCGCACCTACCTCCACCAGGCCGAGGACCGCGCGGTCCTCGGTGGGGTGCTGGTGTTCGCGGACGAGCACGTGTGGATCGCCGACACCCCGCGCGACGAACAGCTCGACGCCTGGGACGCGCTCCTGAGCGAGATGCAGGGCCTCGAGCCCACGCTCGTGGTGCCCGGCCACCGCCAGCCCTCCGCCGCCGCGGACGCGAGCGCGATCGCCTACACCCGCGAGTACATCGCCGCGTTCCGCCGCATCGTGGCCGCCGCGCCCGACGGTGCCACCGCCACCGACGAGCTGCTCAAGGCCTACCCGCAGGCGGGCATGCAGATCGCCGCGCAGCTCGGCCCGAAGGTCGTCAAGGGCGAGATGACGTGGGGCTGACCATGACCGGAACCGATTCCGCCACGAGCGGCGCACCGGCCGACGTGGTGCGCCGCCAGTACCTCGCCTCGGCCGCCGGTGATCTGGCCGCCTTGCGCGCCACCCTCGCGCCGGACGTGGAGTGGACCGAGATGGCCGGCTTCCCGCTGGCCGGCACCTACCGCACTCCCGAGGGCGTGACCGGCAACGTGATGGAGCGGCTCGGCAAGGACTGGAGCGAGTGGATCGCACACGACGACACCTACGTCGTCGATGGCGAGAACGTCGTCGTCCTGGCCCGCTACACCGCCCGCAACAACGCCACCGGCAAGGACCTCAACGCGCGTGTCGCCCACCACTTCGTCGTGCGCGGCGGCCTGATCGTGCGCTTCGAGCAGTTCGTCGACACCGCGCTGGTGCGCGACGCCATGACCCCCGGCGCCTGACCACTTACCCGAGAAAGGGATCGACAGATGTCCACAGCGGACAACAAGAAGCTCGTCATCGCGTTCTACGAGCAGGCGTTCAACGACGGCGAGCCGGAGCAGGCCGCCGCCGCGCATCTCGGCGCCACCTACACCCAGCACAACCCCGGCGCTCCCGACGGCGCCGAGGGCTTCATCGGCTACGTGCACTGGCTGCGCGGTCAGTTCCCCGAACTGCGCCTGGACATCAAACGCGCCCTCGCCGAAGACGACCTGGTCTTCACCCACAGCAACCTGCACCTCAAGCCCGGTGACCGCGGCATGGCCGTGGCCGACATCTGGCGGATCGCCGACGGCAAGATCGTCGAACACTGGGACGTCGTCCAGGAAGTCCCCGAGGAAAGCGCCAACAGCAACACGATGTTCTAGGCCCGTGATGGCCCGATTTCTCACCGAACACCGGTGTCAACCGTTCGGTTGAACCCGGATTCCACCGCCGGCCGGCCGATCTCGCCGTCCGGCCGACGCGGCGGAACGCGCGGCCGCGCCACAGTGGACCGGTCGCGCCCGCGACCTTCCCCCGTTACCCCAACCAGCAGAAGGGTTCCCCAGCGTGTCCAACTCCCTCAGCCGACGACGTGTCCTCACCGCCGGCGCCGGCGCCGCACTCGGGCTCGGTGTGCTCGCCGCCACTTCGGGTCCCGCTTCCGCCGCGGCCGCCGGGTACGCGGGCCCGGGCGAGGAGACCAAGTCTCTCGACGAGCTGTACCAGGACGCCATCGCCGAAGGCGGCAAGCTCGTCGTCTACGCCGGCGGCGACGTCTCGTCCCAGGCCGACGGCATCCGGGCCGCGTTCAAGCAACGCTTCCCGGCCATCGATTTCGTCGCCGTGGTCGACTACAGCAAGTTCCACGACGTCCGGGTCGACAATCAGCTGGCCACCGGCACGCTCGTGCCCGATGTCGTGCAGCTGCAGACCCTGCAGGACTTCGACCGCTGGAACGCCCAGGGCCACTTGCTGCGCTACAAGCCGGCCGGTTTTTCGAAGCTTCACCGTGATTTCCGGGACCCGCAGGGCGCGTGGGTCGCCGTCGCGGTGATCGGCTTCAGCTACTCCTTCAGCACCGCGGCGCTCGGCTCGGCCGGTCCGAAGACCCCGCGCGAGCTGGTCGACCCGGCCTGGGCGGGCCGGATCGCGTCCTCCTACCCCAACGACGACGACGCGGTGCTGTTCCTCTACTCCCGCTACGCGCAGGCCTACGGCTGGGACTGGGTGGCGAAGCTGGCCGCCCAGAACATGCAGTTCGCCCGCGGCACCAACTGGCCCGGCGAGGCGGTCAACAGCGGGCGGAAGCCGGTCGGTGTCGGCGGCTCGGGCTCCACGCTCTCCGGGTCGTCGACGGTGAAGTGGGTGCTGCCCGACAGCGACCCGTTCATGGCCTGGGGCCAGCGGGCCGCGATCCTGAAGCAGGCGAAGCACCCCGCCGCCGCCAAGCTGTACTTGAACTGGTCGCTGTCGCTCGAGCGGCAGCAGGCGGCGTTCAACGGCTGGTCGGTGCGCACCGACGTCACCCCGCCGGCGGGGCTGAAGCCGGTCTGGCAGTACCCGAACGCGCACGTCGCCGAGTTCCCGCGGTTCATGGCCGACCGGGCCGAAGTGGAACGCTGGCGCCAGACGTTCACGCTCTACTTCGGCGAGGTCCAGGGCGCCCCTTCGCCCGGCTGGCTCGGCCTGCACCCGGGGGCCTGAGCTTCACTCGCTCCGCACGGAGGCGGCCCTTACGATGGCGGGTGATCATCCGACCGATCACCCGCCGTGGAGGACCAGCCGTGCTCCGGATCAGTGCTCCCGCAGGCGGTGTCCGGCTCGGCACCCACCTGGTGTTCTTCGTCGTCGTCGGCGTCGCCCTCGTGCGGCTCGCGACCCTGGACAGCCCGTTGTGCGGCGAGATCGTCACGCTCAGCGGGCTGCTCGCGGTGGTCTACGCGCTGAAGCCGAGCCGGTTGGGCACCCGGTGGCGGCTGGCGTGGGCCGCGACGGTGATCGCCGTCTGGGCCTTGATCGTCGGGATCGCGTCGGAGCCGGTGACCGCCGCCTACGTCTGGTGCGCCGTTCCGCTGGCGTGTGCGTGCCTGCAGGTGCTCGACCGGCGCGCGGGCGCCGTCGCGGTGGCCGCGATCACCGTCGTGCTGGTCGGGCGGCAGGTCGCGGCCGCCGGCCCGGCCGGGCTGGAGACGGTCGTGATCCCGGTGGTGGCGGTGTGGGCCACCCTCGCCCTCTACCGCGCCCAGCAGCGGGACGCCCGCGCGCGGCAGCTCCTGGTGGACGAACTGCGGAGCACCCGCGACGTGCTGGCGGCCGAGCAGCGCCGCGCCGGGATGCTGGCGGAACGCGCGCGCATCGCGCGTGACCTGCACGATTCGCTCGCCCAGGAACTCGCCGGCAGCGTGCTGGCCTTGCAGGCGACCGAACGGAACTGGCCGGATCCCGGCACCGCACGCTCCCGGGTCCGCGAGGTCGCCGACCGGCTGCAGGACGAGCTCGCCGAAACCCGCCGGATCATCCGCGACCTCACCCCGTCCGCGCTGGAGGAGTCCGGTTTGGCCGGTGCGCTGCGCCTGCTGTGCGCTCGCGCCCAGGAGGACGGGACGGCCGCCGCCGTGCGGTTCGAGGCGGACGATTGCTCCAAAGTGGACGAACAGACCGCCGCGACGCTGTTCCGCGTGGCCCAGAGCGTGCTGGCGAACGTGCGCGAGCACGCGCGGGCGGTGCACGTGCAGGTCACCCTCCGGCGGCACGGAGAAACCGTCGCACTGCAGATCGACGACGACGGCGCCGGGTTCGACCCGGCCGCCCCGGCACCGCGGGCCGGCCGCGGTCTCGGCCTGGCCGCCGCCCGCACGCGGCTCGCGGCCCACGGCGGCACGCTGGACGTCGACAGCGCCCCCGGCCACGGCACCCGGGTGACGGCCACCGTGCTCGCGCGGGTCGCGCCGCCGGTCCCGGCCGGCGTCCGATGACGGCGCTGCGCCTGCTGATCGCCGACGACCACGCCGTCGTCCGCGCCGGGCTACGGGCCCTGCTGGAGGGCGAGGACGGCTTCGAGGTGGCCGGCGAGGCGGGCAGCGGGGAGGAGGCCGTGCGGCTTGCCGGGCAGCTGGCGCCGGACGTCGTCCTGATGGACCTGCGGTTCTCCGGGGTGCCCCACGGGATCGACGGGGTCGAGGCCGTCCGCCGGCTGGCCACCGGGGTGCCCGTGGTGATGCTGACCAGCTACGCCGGCCGCGCCGACGCCGTCCGCGCCCTCGAGGCCGGCGCCCGGGGGTACGTGCTGAAGGCGGGCCCGCCCGAGGAACTGTTCCGCGCGGTCCGCACTGCGGCCGCCGGCGGCCTCGGCCTCGCCGCGGAGGTCGTCGGCGGCCTGGTCGAGCAGGTGGTCCGCCCCGACCCCGAGCTGACCGCCCGCGAGCTCGACGTCGTCCGGCTGCTGGCAAGCGGCCACAGCAACCGGGCGATCGCCGAAGCCCTGTTCCTCAGCGAGGCAACCGTCAAGACGCACCTGGTGCGCCTCTACCGCAAGCTCGGCGCAGCCAACCGCGCGGCGGCCGTGACGGAAGCCGTCCGCCGGGGCCTGCTCGAGCTCGACTGAGCACGCGCTTGCCTCGGAAAGGGCTTCCCACAACGAAGGATGACACCGCGCCGGCTGGCCACATCCGCCCGACCGCGGAGGACGCACCCGATCCCTGGGGCGGTGGTCGAGCGGCCGCGTCGGCGACGAGGCGCCCGATGATCGGTCAGCGTGGACGATCGGGCGAGCCGGCCTCTACGGATCATCCCGGCCAGCGCGCTGCGCGAGACGTGGGCGGCGCACCCGGGTTGACCGCCTGCCGACGCGTTGGGGTCTCGTCGGCAGGCACCACCGGAGTTACTCACCGCGACAGGATCGAGGAGGTCGCCACGGCCGCAGCGGACAAGGAAGTCGTCAGAAAGGCGAAGCCGCAGGCTGACGTTGATGTGATTGCTTCGGGTGCCCCCGGTGAGATTCGAACTCACACTGGACGGGTTTTGAATCCGTTGCCTCTGCCAGTTGGGCTACGGGGGCGTGACGTCGTGACTCTACGGGATCACCGGGCCTCGTCCGCTCCCGGGGCCGGGATCGGAGTGTCATGCCCGCCACTACGTGGTGAACGCCATCTCTGCTTCTGGATCGTTCCCGGTAGGCTTCAGGTTCGCGGAACCCGCGAAACCGACTGTCCCGCCGAGTCTTCAGGAGGACCCCGGTGACCGATCAGGCTACCGAGGCCAACGGTGCCGCCACCGTGCCGCAGCGTCGGGTGCTCGTCGCGGAAGACGAGGCTCTCATCCGGCTTGATCTTGTCGAAATGCTGCGTGAAGAGGGCTATGAGGTCGTCGGGGAGGCCGGGGATGGCGAACAGGCCATCTCGCTTGCCACCGACCTCAAGCCCGATCTCGTGATCCTCGACGTCAAGATGCCCAAGCTCGACGGCATCGAAGCCGCGGCCAAGATCACCGGGGACCGGATCGCTCCCGTGGTCATCCTCACCGCCTTCAGCCAGCGAGACCTGGTCGAACGCGCGCGGGATGCCGGGACCATGGCCTACCTCGTCAAGCCGTTCGCCAAGCGGGACCTCGTGCCCGCCATCGAGCTCGCCGTCAGCCGGTTCTCCGAGCTGCAGGCCCTTGAGGCCGAGGTTGCCGGGCTCACCGACCGGCTCGAGACGCGGAAGGTCATCGACCGCGCCAAGGGCCTGCTCATGAGCCGGCAGGGGCTCACCGAGCCCGATGCCTTCCGGTGGATCCAGCGCACCGCCATGGACCGGCGGACCACCATGAAGGCCGTCGCCGAGGCCGTCGTCGAGAGCATCGGGAGCTAGCCGCAACCGACGGCCGGCAGGCAGAATCACCCAGGTGAAACTGCTGCCGGCCGTTGTCGCCCTCATGCTGCTGACCGGGTGCGAAGCGGCCCCGAGCACGCCCGCGCCGACCACCTACGAGCTGCCGCCGCGGCAGGTCCGGCCCGACGAGACCGCTCTCAAGCTGCCGCCCGCCAAGAACGGCGACACCGAATTCACCCTGATCGGCCTCGCCGCCGGGCTGCCCAGCATCACCGGGAGTCACACCGAGTTCCCCGCCAAGGGCCAGTTCGTGCGGTTGCGGCTCGTCGTCACCAACACCGGCACCTCCAGCGTCCTGTTCGACACCGGGCGGCAGCTGCTCGTCGACGACCAGGGCGCCACGCACCCGCCGGAAGAGCAGGCCATGCTGATCAAGCGCCAGCCCGGCCAGTTCGACCTCGGGCACGGCGTGCGCGTCGAGTTCGACCTCTACTGGGACATCCCCAAGGACCGCAAGCCGGTCGCGGTGAAAGCCTTCGGCGGGCCCACCATCACCGACATGAAGAACCTCACCGGCACCGACATCAAGCTATGAGAAAGGGGCCCGGCGAGAGAACGCCGGGCCCCTCCGAAACAGCACTCAGACGCCGAGGTCGCCACCGAGGTAGGCGGCCCGCACCTTCGGGTCGTTGAGCAGCTCGTGCCCCGGCGCGCTCTGCACCACGCGGCCGGTTTCGAGCACGTACGCCCGGTCCGACAGCTTCAGCGCCTGCTGGGCGTTCTGCTCCACCAGCAGCACCGTCGTCCCGCGCTTGTTGATCTCGCGGATGATGTCGAAGATCTGCGCGATCAGCATCGGCGCCAGGCCCATCGACGGCTCGTCGAGCAGCAGCACCTTCGGCTTCGTCATCAGCGCGCGGCCGATGGCGATCATCTGCTGCTCGCCGCCCGACATGGTGCCGCCGAACTGCGTCTTGCGCTCGTTCAACCGGGGGAACAGCTCGTAGACCTCGTCGAGGTCGGCCTTCAGGTCGTCCTTGCGGGTGTAGGCACCCATCAGGAGGTTCTCCTGCACCGTCATGCCGGGGAACACGCCCCGGCCTTCCGGTGACTGGCCGATCCCGAGCAGCACGCGCTTGTGCCCCGGGGTCTTCGAGATGTCCTGGCCGTTGAACAGGATCCGCCCGCTGGTCAGCGGCCGCAGCCCGGAGATCGTCTTGAGCGTCGTGGTCTTGCCGGCGCCGTTGGCCCCGATGAGGGAGACGATCTCACCCTCGCCGACCTGGATGCTCATGCCCTTGAGGGCCGCGATCTTGCCGTAGTGGACGTTGATGTCCTGGACCTCAAGAAGCATCTTCGGACACCCCCAGGTACGCCTCGATCACCTTCTGGTTGTTCTGCACCTCGTGCGGCAGCCCTTCTGCGATCTTCTGCCCGAAGTCGAGCACCGCCAGCCGGTCGCTGATGTGCATGACCAGGCCCATGTCGTGCTCGATGAGCAGCACCGTGCGGCCGTCGTCCCGGATCTTGCGGATCAGCTCCTGGAGGGAGTTTTTCTCCGCCGGGTTCATGCCCGCGGCCGGCTCGTCGAGCAGCAGCAGCTTCGGGTCGGTGGCCAGTGCCCGCGCGATCTCCAGCCGGCGCTGGTCGCCGTAGGAGAGGTTCTTCGCGACGTTGTGCTCGACCCGGCCGATGCCGACGAAGTCGAGCAGCTCCCGGGCCACCTCGCGGCCGTGCTTCTCTTCCTTGCGGTGCCACGGCAGGCCGAGGGTCGCGCCGATCGCGCCCGTCTTGTGGTGGGCGTCGACGCCCACCATGACGTTCTCCAGCGCCGTCATGTTGTGGAACAGCCGGATGTTCTGGAACGTCCGGGCGATGCCGCGCTTGGTGACGCGGAACCGCTTCATCCCGTCGATGCGGTCGCCGTCGAAGCGGACCTGGCCCTCGGTCGGCCGGTAGACGCCGGTGATCACGTTGAACACCGTGGTCTTGCCCGCGCCGTTCGGGCCGATGAGGGCGAAGATCTCGCCTTCGTTGATGCTGATGTTGACCTCGCGCAGGGCGGTCACGCCGCCGAAGCGCATGGTCACGTTGTCGAACTCGAGCAGGGTGTTCACTTGGCGACCTCCGCCGACGCTTCGGAGTCCGGTCCGGCCACCTCGGCGCCCATGGCACCCATGCCGCCGGTTCCTTCCCGTAGTTCGGCCTTGCGCTGCCGGGACGGCAGCAGACCCTCCGGCCGCAGGGCCATCATCAGCACCAGCACGAAGCCGAAGATGAGGATGCGGTACTCGGAGAGGAACCGGAACCGCTCGGGCAGCCACGCGATCACGAACGCGCCGAGGATGACACCGGGCAGGTTGCCGGAGCCACCGAGCACGACCGCGGCCAGGATGGTCGCGGACAGGATGAACGGGAAGTTGTTCGGCTCGATGAACACGGCCTTGCTGGCGTAGATCGTGCCGGCGAAACCACCGATCATCGCGCCGATCGCGAAGGCGAGCAGCTTGAACTTGAACGTCGGCACGCCCATCAGCTCGGCCGCGTCCTCGTCTTCGCGGATCGCCGCCCACGCCCGGCCGACGCGGCTCTTGTTGAGCCGCACCGAGAAGGTGACGACGAGCGCGATCGCGAACAGCATCAGGTAGTAGTACGGCGCCGGGTCGAGGAAGAACTCGACCCCGAAGATCGGCTCCGGGTGCGGCACGTTCGTGATGCCGCGGGCCCCGCCGATGGCGTCGGTGTTGTTCGCGGTGATCCGGACGATCTCCCCGAAGCCCAGCGTCACGATCGCGAGGTAGTCACCCCGTAGCCGCAGCGTCGGGGCGCCGAGGATGACACCGGAGATCGACGCCAGGAAGATGCCGAGCACCACCGTCGGCCAGTACGACCACCCGTACGACGTGCCGATGGACGCCCAGGTGTAGGCACCGATCGCGAAGAACGCGACGAACCCGAGGTCCAGCAGGCCGGCGTGGCCGACGACGATGTTGAGGCCGACGGCGAGCAGGATGTACGTGCCGACCGGGAAGATCAGCACCGTCGTCCAGTCCGAGTCCGGCGACATGAACGCCCCGATCCAGGGGGCGGGCAGGATCAGCGCGAACACGATCAGGGCGATATAGACACCGTAACGCTGCCACTGCGGGGCATCCGCCCACCAGTCCCGCATCGCGTCGACGGGGTGGAACCCGCCGCGTGCGGGCTTTCCGTTGCTGGTAGCCACTTCTTCGCCCTTCATGCGCGTGCCCGCTGCAGCGATTCACCGAGGATGCCGGTGGGCCGGAACATCAGGACCAGCACCAGGACGACGAAGGCGGTGACGTCCTTCCAGGCCGAGCCGAGGAAGATGGAGCTCCAGTTCTCGACCAGGCCGAGCACGATCCCGCCGAGCAGGGCGCCGCGCAGGTTGCCGATGCCGCCGAGCACTGCGGCGGTGAACGCCTTGATGCCGAGCAGGAAGCCGATGCGGTAGTCGGTGTTCTCGTACTCCATGACGAACAGGGCGGCCGCGACACCGGCCATGGCCCCGCCGAGCAGGAACGTGATGCGGACGATCCGGTCGATGCTGACACCCATCAGCACGGCGGCTTCGGGGTCCTGCGCCGTGGCGCGGATACCGCGGCCGATCCGGGTGCGGCTGACCAGCTGGTCCAGCACCACCATCACGATGACCGCGCCGATGATCACGAAGACGTGGTCGGTGCGCACGACGCCGTTGCCGATCCGGAACAGCTCCTCGTGCGGCACGAACCGCGGCGCGGACTGCTGGACGCGGCCCGGCTTGTCGAACAGCCAGGGGATGATCTTGAGGCCGAAGGCCTCCTGCAGGAACAGGGAGGCGCCGATCGCCGAGATCAGGGCGGCGAGCCGGGTCGCGCCCTTCTTGCGCAGCGGCCGGTAGGCGAGCTGTTCGAGCACGATCGCCGAACCGCCGGAGACCAGCGCGGAGGCGACGATCAGCAGGAGCAGGATGCCGATCATCGAGAAGATCGTGAACGGCGCCGTCGGCGCGATCGTGACGAGGATGAACAGGGACGTCATCGTCCCGATCATGAAGATTTCGGAGTGGGCGAAGTTGATCAGCCGCAGGACGCCGTAGACCATCGTGTAGCCCAGGGCGATGAGGGCGTAGATGGAGCCGGCTACCAGGCCGCCGATGGTGCTGCCCAGAAACTGGCTCTGCAGATCTTGGAACATGACGTAGTTGCCTTACCTGACGGGGCGAGGATGGTCGCCACATTGGCGGGGAGCGGGGGTGCTGTGGTCGTCCACAGCGCCCCCGCTCCCGTTAGGTGTTAACTAGCTCCGTCAGCCGTTGATCTTGGCTTCGGTCGAGGCGCCGAGGTTCTTGATGACCCCGCCGACGACCTGGTACACGTAGATCGCGTTCGTCTCCGGCTCGCCGTTCTCCTTGAACTTGACCTGCTTCGACGCGCCCTTGAAGTCTTCCGTCTTCAGGAAGTCGTTGATCTTCTCACCGGTGGTGTTGCCGGCCTTGACCGCGTTGATGATGGCGGTCGCGGCGTCGTAGCCCTCGGTGGCGTAGATCGCCGGGTCGACGTTGAACTTGGCCTTGTACTTGGTGGCGAACTCGTTGCTGGCACCGGCGTCCGGGATGTTGCACGGGCAGCCGATGACCGCGCCCTCGGCGGCCTGGGCGCCCGCGCCCGAGACCAGCTGCGGGTCGAGCGAACCGTCACCGGTGGCGAAGATGGCCTTCACGCCACCGTCGCGGAGCTGCTTGAGCAGACGGCCGCCCTGGGCGTAGTAGCCACCGAAGGTGATGACGTCCGGGTTCGCGGCCTTGACCTTCGAGACGGTCGAGGAGTAGTCCGACGCGTCCTTGGCGAACTTGTCGCGCTCGGTCGTGATGCCCTTGTCCTTGAACGTCTTCTCGAAGGCGTCCGCCAGGCCGACGCTGTACTCCTGGTCGTCCGAGATGACGTACGCGTTCTTCGGCGACTTCGCCGTGATGAGGAAGTTCGCGATGGCCGGGCCCTGGTCGTTGTCGTTCGCGACGACGCGGTGCCAGTACTTCCAGCCGTTCTTCGCCAGGCCCGGGTTGGTCGCCGACGGCGACACGCTCGGGACCTTGCCCTGCTCGAGGACGCCGCCGATGGCCTTCGACTCACCGGAGAACGCGGGGCCGATCAGGGCGGTGATCTTGTCCGTCCCGATCGCGGTCTGCACCAGCGAGGTGGCCTGCTCCGGCTTGCCCTGGCTGTCGTAGTTCTTCAGCTCGAGCTTGACCTTGGGGTTCGTGGCGTTGTACTCGTCGATGGCGAGCTTGGCGCCGTTGTTGGGCGGAATCACGATCCCGGAGTTCTCCCCGGTCAGGTCGCCCATGAACCCGATCTTCAGCGTGCTGGCGTCGCCACTGTTGCTCGACGAGCCGCCGCCACCGGCGCAGCCCGCCAGCGCGAGCGACGTCGCCGCTGCGAGGGCGAGAACCCGTCCAAAACGCACTCCTGACACCGACTACCTCCCATGACCAACCAGCCGCCGGTAGGCGTTGCCCCCGACACAGGGGCTAGGTTAGGGCAGGAAGATATCCCTCTCGCCCGTCTTGTGCACAGGCGGCCTCACTACTCTGTGTCCACATCGTGACGATCGCAACCGACACGAATTGCACGAAAAGGCGAACGACGTTTCCCTGTGACCCGCTGCTGGTCACGCAGCGATGCTAAGTATCGGCGCCCGTTATGCGAATGGGTGACAGCGATGTTTCACCGGTATGTCATCGCCCATTTCGGTGGCCGGGCGGTGACCCGTTTCCCGGTGCTCCGCTGTTCACCCTGGCGGGGGTCGGCCGGGGCGGGCACCGCCGTAGGGATGCACCTTACGTCCGGTTCGGGCGGCCGAACAGACCACCCCCCCGCTCGAGGACTGCCCGAAAGTACACCTGTCCGGCCCGGCCATCACAACCAACGGTTGTCGTGGCCGCCGGAACGGCTGTTGGACCCGCTCCCCTCCCCAGCGGTTCGCTGAAGACAGCCGAGAGAGAGGGAGACGAATGAGCGAGACGATCGAGGGCGTCGCCGCGGGAGTGCCGTTCGTGGCGGTGCCGCCGGCGGCCCCGGACGCGCCGGCGGCGCTGGTGGCGGGCTGGCACCTGATGGACGCGCCGTCGAGCGAACGCGCGATGGCGGAGGCGGTCCCGATGGCGGGCCTGCAGGCGTGGCGCGTGTACCTGGGGCTCCCGCTCTCCGGGGCACGGCTGCCCGAGGGCGGTCCCGGGGAGGTCTTCCGGCGCGCGAGCGAGGACGCCGTCCTCAACGTCTTCGAGCCGGTGACCGAGCAGGCGGCCGGGGAGTTCCCGGCCGCGCTGGCCGAGCTGCGCGACCGGCTGCCGGGCGCGACCGGGCCGCTGGGGCTGTTCGGCGGCTCGGCGGGCGCGCTCGTGGCGCTGGAGGTCCTGGCTCGCGGCGACGCCGGAATCGCGGCCGCGGCGGTGGCCAGCCCGGTCGTCCAGCTCGCGCCGATGATCTCCGCCAACGAGCGGCGCTTCGGCGTGACGTACGCGTGGACCGAGCGGTCCCGCGCGGTCGCGGCGCGCTACGACTACGTGAACCGGGCCGCCGAGCTGACCGCGCCGCTGCTGCTGGTCACCGGCACGGACGACGACGTCGCCGTGCGCGAGCCCGCGGCGGCGCTGCACGCGAAGCTGGGGGCCGAGCTGGTGACCGTCGACGGGATGGCGCACGAGTTCCCGCCCGGGACGCCGGCCGCGGCCGGCGTCGACGCCGCGTTCAGCGAGTGGTTCGCGCGGCGGTTGCGAGGCTGACGTCGCCGGGCGGCAGCCAGGCGTGCTCCGGGTCGTAGGCGCACCAGTTCTCTTCGCGGCTGGTGCGCCCCGCGACGGCCAGCAGCCGCCGCAGCGCCGGGTGCGCCTTGCCCCGCCGCCAGACCAGCGACCACGGGAACAGCGGCGACGGCTCGAACGGCAGCACCTTCAGGTTGAGGTCGGGCGCGAGCTCCATGTCGGCGCCGGCCAGGGTGACCCGCCGATTGCCGTACCGCGTCTGTTCCAAGGTGTGCCGCAGGTCGTAGCTGACGCCGGAGTCGTCGATCGGCACGGCGAACTCGTCGCACAGCTCCTCGAGGTAGGACAGCCACTCGGCCGGCCCGCCGAGCCCGGGCAGCCAGATCCCGTCGGTGCGCAGCTCGTCGAGGCGCAGCACGTCCTGCACGGCCAGCGGGTGCTCCGGCGCCAGCAGGGCGACCAGCGGCTCGAGCCGGACCGGCCGGTGCTCCAGCTCGTCCGGCAGCGGCCGCCCGCAGCCGGTGACCCGGCCGAACGCGGCGTCGAGCTCCCCGGACAGCAGCGGGTCGATCGCG
This sequence comes from Amycolatopsis sp. NPDC005003, assembly GCF_053600695.1. NCBI lineage: Bacteria > Bacillati > Actinomycetota > Actinomycetes > Pseudonocardiales > Pseudonocardiaceae > Amycolatopsis > Amycolatopsis sp. NPDC005003. Next base: position 114,538 of record NZ_JBSGAI010000013.1, read on the forward strand.
TTCGCGAACCCGCGGCCGGCGACCCGGTCGATGCGCAGCCCCGGCTCGTGCGCGGCCAGCCGGCGGAGCAGGTACATCGGGGAGAGCCGGTGGTCGACCAGGTCGAGGCGCAGCGGCCGGTCTTCGGCGCCCATCGCGGCCACCGCGGCGTCGGCCACCCGCACCAGTTCGCGCGCGTGCGGGAGGAACCGCTCGCCGTCGGCGGTCAGCTCGACCGAGCGGGGCGTGCGCAGGAACAACGGTGTGCCGAGCGCGTCTTCGAGCTTCCGGATCCGCTTCGACAACGCCTGCTGGGTGAGGAACAACGACTGGGCGGCCCGCCCGAAGTGCCGCTGCTCCGCGGTCACCACGAAGGCGCGGACCTGGGCGACGTCGAGGTCCACGGGGTTCAGGCGCCCGGCGGCCGGTCCCGGACCACGCAGGTGAGCCGGGCGGTGCAGGTGCGGCGGCCCTCGTCGTCGGTCAGCACGATCTCCGCGGTGATCGTGCCGCGGCCGACGTGCAGCGGCGTCGCCACGCCGGTGACCGTGCCCGAGCGGACGGCCCGGTGGTGCGTGCAGGACAGCTCCAGCCCCATCGCCGCGCGGTCCGGGCCCGCGTTCAGCGCGGCGACCGTCGAGCCCAGCGCTTCGGCGAGCACGGCGTTGGCGCCGCCGTGCAGCAGGCCGTACGGCTGGAGGTTGCCCTCGACCGGGATCGTGCCGACCACCCGCTCGGCCGTCGCCTCCAGCAGTTTCATCCCGACCTTGTCGTTCAGCTGCTGGTCCGCCGCCGCCGGGTCGATGCCCGACAGCCGCTCCACGTCGATGGGGGCGGCACTGTCCGTCACGCAAAGCTCCTGTTCCTATGCGACACGTAAGAGTGTCGGACCCTCAGCCTAGACTCGGGCCCGTGAGCCCGAGTGAGAAGACGACCGTTGCCAACGCCACAGGAAACACCACTGTCGCCGAGCGGCCGAAGCTGCTGCTGATCGACGGCCATTCGATGGCCTACCGCGCGTTCTTCGCCCTGCCCGCGGAGAACTTCAGGACGAAGACCGGCCAGGTCACGAACGCGGTCTTCGGCTTCACCTCGATGCTCATCAACCTCCTGCGCGACGAAGCGCCGACCCACCTCGCGGTGGCGTTCGACCTCTCGCGCAAGACGTTCCGCTCGGAGACGTACGCCGACTACAAGGCGAACCGCAGCACGACGCCGGACGAGTTCCGCGGCCAGGTGGACCTGGTCAAGGACGTTCTCCAGGTGCTCGGCATCCCGTCGCTGGTGAAGGAGAACTTCGAGGCCGACGACATCATCGCCACGCTCACGACGCAGGCGACGGCCGACGGCTTCGACGTTCTCATCTGTACCGGCGACCGCGACGCGCTGCAGCTGGTCACCGAGCACGTCACCGTGCTGTACCCGAAGCGCGGCGTCTCGGAGATGACCCGGTTCACCCCGGACGCCGTCGAGGAGAAGTACGGGCTCACCCCGCAGCAGTACCCGGACTTCGCCGCGCTGCGCGGAGACCCGTCGGACAACCTGCCGAGCATCCCGGGCGTCGGCGAGAAGACCGCGGCCAAGTGGATCAAGCAGTTCGGCTCGCTCGGCGACCTGATCGACCGCGTGGACGAGGTCAAGGGCAAGGTCGGCGAGGCACTGCGGGCGCACCTGTCCTCGGTCCAGCTGAACCGCCAGCTCACCGAGCTGATCCGCGACGTCGAGCTCGAGATCGCGCCGTCCGGGCTGGAGCTGCGCCCGTGGGACCGCGAGGCCGTGCACGCGCTGTTCGACGAGCTCGAGTTCCGCGTGTTGCGCGACAGGCTGTTCGCGACGCTGCAGAGCGCCGAGCCGGAGGCCGACGAAGGCTTCGAGGTCTCGGGGGCCGCGCTGGCGCCCGGCGCGCTGGGCGCGTGGCTGACCGCGCACACCGGCGCGGGGGAGCCGGTGGCCCTGTCCTTCCGCGCGGTGGGCACGTCGGTCCGGGCCGACCTGCGCGCGATCGCCTTCGCCACGGCCGACGGCGAAGGCGCGTACGTCGACGTCACGGCCATGGACCAGGCCGACGACGCGGCGCTGGCCGCGTGGCTCGCCGACCCGGCGATCCGCAAGACCGGCCACGACCTCAAGGTCCCGCTGCACGCGATCCGCGCCCGCGGCTGGGCGCTCGCCGGGCTCGCCATGGACACCGCGCTCGCCGCGTACCTCGTGCGGCCCGGCCAGCGCACGTTCGAGCTGGACGACCTCGCCCTGCGCTACCTGCACCGCGAGCTGCGCTCGGAGACCGACGGCGGCGACGGCCAGCTCTCCCTGCTCGACGGCGGCGCGGAAGGCCTGGAACAGAAGGAGATCCAGGACGAGCTGGTGAAGGCCCGCGCGATCTTCGAGCTGGCCGGCGCGCTCGAGAAGGAACTGGAGCAGATCGGCGGCGCGAAGCTGCTCGCCGAGCTGGAGCTGCCGCTGCTGGAAGTCATCACCGAGCTGGAGATCGCCGGCGTCGCCGTCGACCTCGAGCAGCTGACTTCGCTGGAGGCGCACTACCTTTCGCGCGTCACGCAGGCCGCCGAAGAGGCGTACGCGGTGATCGGCAAGCAGATCAACCTCGGCTCGCCGAAGCAGCTGCAGGTCGTCCTCTTCGACGAGCTCGGCATGCCGAAGACCAAGCGCACCAAGACCGGCTACACCACCGACGCCGAGGCGCTGCAGGGCCTGTTCGAGAAGACCGAGCACCCGTTCCTGCAGCACATGCTGGAGCACCGGGACGCGACCAAGCTGCGCACCACCGTCGAGGGCCTGATCAAGTCCGTCGCCGACGACGGCCGCATCCACACCACGCTGCTGCAGACCATCGCGGCCACCGGGCGGCTGTCCTCGACCGAGCCGAACCTGCAGAACATCCCGGTCCGCACCGAAGAGGGCCGCCGCATCCGCGACGCCTTCGTCGTCGGCGAGGGCTACACCGAGCTGATGACCGCGGACTACAGCCAGATCGAAATGCGGATCATGGCCCACCTGTCGAAGGACGAGGGCCTGATCGAGGCGTTCAACTCCGGCGAAGACCTGCACACGTTCGTCGCGTCGCGGGCGTTCTCGATGCCGCCGGAGGAGATCACGCCGGAGCTGCGCTACCGGGTCAAGGCGATGTCGTACGGCCTCGCGTACGGGCTGTCGGCGTACGGGCTTTCGCAGCAGCTGCGGATTTCCACCGAGGAAGCCAAGGAGCAGATGGAGGCGTACTTCGCCCGCTTCGGCGGCATCAGCGACTACCTCCACTCGGTGGTCGGCGAAGCGGCCAAGTGCGGGTACACGGAGACGATCTTCGGCCGCCGCCGCTACCTGCCGGACCTCAACAGCGACAACCGCCAGCGCCGCGAGATGGCCGAGCGGATGGCGCTGAACGCCCCGATCCAGGGCAGCGCGGCGGACATCATCAAGGTCGCGATGCTCAACGTCCACCGCTCGCTGGTCGAGGCGAAGCTGAAGAGCCGGATCCTGCTGCAGGTCCACGACGAACTGGTGCTCGAGGTCGCCGAAGGGGAGAAGGAGCAGCTGGAGCGGCTGGTGCGCGAAGGCATGGGCTCGGCGTACGCCCTGGCGGTGCCGCTCGAGGTCTCGGTCGGCTACGGCCGGTCCTGGAACGAAGCCGCGCATTAGGAGTTGTTCGCTCTGCGTCACGGCCCGGATCACCGGGTCGTGGCGCGGAAGTACTCGGGCGGACGTCGTCGCGTGTCCCGCGCCGCGGCGATGCTGGGCGCCATGGCCAGTGACTTCCAGCGGCGCAAGATCTCCGGCGTCTTCGGCGCCATGGACGCCGACGGCGACGGATTCCTGACGGAGGCGGACTTCCGCGCGCTCACCGCGCGGTGGCTCGACGTCCGCGGCACCGACGCGAGCACGCCGGACGGGCAGAAGCTCGCCGCCGTCATGATGGGCTGGTGGGGCACCCTCGACACCGCCGCGGGCGGCGGCGGAAAGGTCAGCCTCGACCAGGTCCTCCAGGTCGTCGACGAGCTGCCGGCGATGCCGGGTGCGGTCACCGGCACGGCCGAGGCGATGTTCGAGGCCGTCGACGAAAACGGCGACGGCGTCATCTCCGCCGCCGAGTACGACCGCCTCATCGCGGCGTGGAACGGCGTCGGCACGCCGTCCGGTGATGTCTTCGCCCTCCTCGACTCCGACGGCGACGGCCGCCTGTCCCGCGAGGAGTTCTCCCGGCACTGGTTCGAGTTCTGGGCCGGCGACGACCCGGCCGCGCCCGGCAGTCGCGTGTTCGGCCGCTTCTGAACGCGCGTTGTGCCGAACGGATGACTCCGTTCGGGTGAGCCATTACCCCTGGGTAGGGAGGTCGGCGGCGGCGCGCGGCGATCACGGCGTAGGGTCCGCCGAATGGGGTTCGAGCGTGAGCGACGACGCTGGCGGGTCCGGTTGCACGACGAACTCGGCCGGGTGTGCGGAGCGGGCACGGTACTGGACGAGTACCACGTGCTCACGAGCGCGCACGTCGTCGAGTCCGCCGGTGGGCCGCGATCCGCGTTGAGCGTCGACTTCGTCGGCCTGGCCGAAGCCATGCCCGGCGCCGCGAGCGTCGTCGAAGGCTGCTGGGTGCCCTCCGACGGCGGCGGCCACGGCGATCTCGCGCTGCTGCGCCTGGAACGTCCCGAATCCCGCGTGTTCCGCGCCCCGCTGCACCGCATGCCCCTCGGCGAGCACCAGCTGGTCCGCGCGTTCGGCTTCCCGCCGGGCTCGGTCGGCCGCTGGACGCACGCCCGGCTCGGCGGCCCGGAGCAGACCGGCGGCGAGTGGGTCCGCCTCTTCCGCACGGCCGAGGCCGAACCGCTCGGCCCCGGCTTCGGCGGCACGGCGGTGATCGACGAGGCGACCGGCCACGTGGTCGGCATGGTCGTCGGCAAGGACACCGGCACCTGGATGGTGCCGGTCGAGACCATGCTCGGGCACCTGCCGCAGCTGAGCCTCTGGGCGTCCGGCAGCCCGGCGGTCGACGCGAGCTTCTCGCGCCCGGTCGGCGAGGCCGTCGACGTGTCGTTCGTGCAGCGCGTCGCCGACTGGTTCGCCAAGGCCGAGCCGGGGACGGTCTGGGTCGTCGACACCGGCGAGGCCGGCTCGCCCGTCGCCGCGGCGTTGCGGTTCGGGATCGTGCTCGCCGACCGGGAACGTTCCCTCGGCGTGCCCGGCCTGCCGCCGGCGCTCGGCGAGGTGCCGCCGCCGGGCAGCGTGGACCTGGCGGTCGACGCGACGGGCCGCACGGCCGACGCGGTCCGCCACCGCATCGCGGACCGGCTCACCACCGGCGTCGCGGGCCGCACGCTGGTCGTCGACGGGATCGACGACTCGGCGGAGCCAGACCGGCTCGTCGGCGAGGTGCTGGCCCCGCTGGCCGGCCGCGCGGCCGAGCTGGGCCTCCGCCTGCTGCTGGGGTTCCGCGAGCAGTCGTCGCCGGGGGTGGCGGCGGTCCGGGCGAGCACGGGCCAGGCCCGCCCGGCCCCGGACGACCTCGCCGGCCGCCTGGAGGTGCTCACCCAGGCGGTGGCGGAGCTGGCGGAGATCGAGGCGTACCAGTTGCGCGTGGCAACGCGCTTCACGGGCGTCGCGATGCTGCCGGCTCGGGCCCAGCGGCTGAAGGGCGCGCTGAAGCAGCTCCGGTCGGCGGAGGTGGACGGCGACGCGGAGTGGGTGGAGCGCCACATCGACAGCCACGAGCACGCGGTGGCCCCGGCGGTGGAGGACGGCCGCCGCCAGCGCGCGGTGCTCGACGGCCTGGTCGCCCGCCGCGAGGAACTGCGCGCCCGGCTGGCGGGAGACGTCGAGCTGGCCCGCGAGCAAGGACTGGTGGGCGACCCGGAGATCGAGCAGGCGTACATCCCGGCGAAGAGGCTGCTGATCGACGGCCCCTGCGAGCTGACGGCAGCGGCAACGGCGGTCGACACCTACGCGGCGGCGGTCCGGGCGAGGATCGAGGACCGCGGCTGACCCGGGGTGTGGAGAAACCGCGGCTGACCCGGGTGTGGGACGACCGCGGCTGATCCGGGTTGTGGAGAACCGCGGCCGATCCGGGCGTGGGACGACCGCGGCTGATCCGAATTGTGGACAACCGCGGCCGATCCGGGTGTGGGACGACCGCGGCTGATCCGGGTTGTGGAGAACCACGGCTGACCGGGGTGTGGGACAACCGCAGCTGGTCCGGGTGTGGACAACAGCGGCTGACCGGGGTGTGGGAACACCCCGGCCGACCCGGTTGTGGACAACCGCGGCCGATCCGTGTTCCGGGCGCCGGATCGTCGGTGCCAGGCGGTAGCGTGAGAACCGGGGGGCGCCCCCGCGGGCCAGCGGCCGAGTGGCTTTCCGGCGCCCGGAATTGTCGGTGCCGTCCGGTAGCGTGGAAACCGGGGGGCGCCCCCGCGAGCCGCGGGATCAGACGGTGAGCACGACCTTCCCCCGCAGATTCCCCCGCTCGAGCCGCCGATGGGCGTCGGCGACCTGCGAAAACGGGAACGTCTCCGCCACGTGCACCCGCAGCTTCCCGGCTTCGACCAGGGAGACCAGTCCCCGCAGCGCAACCGGGTCCGGCTCGACCGCGATGCCGCTGAACCGCAGCCCGGCCGCCTCGGCCTTCGCGATGAGCTCCGTGTCCTCGTCGGCGACCGCCGTCACGAGGTGACCGCCCGGCCGGAGCACCTCGAGCGAGCGCCAAGCGGTCTCGCCCCCGAGCGTGTCGAGCACCAGATCGACGTCGTCGACCGCGGAGTCGTGGTCGACGACCTCGTCCGCGCCCAGCTCCGAAACGAACTCGCGCTTGTCCCCGCGCGCAGTGGTGATCACGTACGCCCCCAGCGACTTCGCGAGCTGGATCGCCACGTGGCCGACGCCGCCGCCACCGCCGTGGATCAGCACGCGGTCGCCCTCGGTCACGCCGCCGAGGTCGACGAGTCCCTGCCATGCCGTCAGCCCGACGATCGGCAACGCCGCCGCCTCGACGTGGGAAAGGGCCGCCGGCTTGGGCACCAGGTGCAACGCCGGTGCGGCGACGAACTCGGCGTACCCGCCGGCCGCCCGGGGGAACAGCGGCATCCCGAACACCTCGTCGCCGGGGCGGAAGCGCCAGGTCTGCGCCGCTTCGACCACGCCGCTGATGTCCCAGCCCAGCACGAACGGCGGCCGGCCCAGCAACGGGAATTCGCTGGCGCGCAGGCGCGGCTCGAGGGGATTGAGGCCGATCGCCGAGACCCGGACGAGGACTTCGGTGGGCCGGGGCGCAGGGGTGGGGGCGTCCACGATGGTGAGGACCTCGGGACCGCCGTACGTGTGCTGGGTGATCGTTCGCATGCCTCCACGATGATCGGCACCGCGCGGGCGTACCACCGGTGTCCCGCCGGGTTTTTCCGAAAACCCGCCTATGCTGGGACCGTGACCTGCGAGCCACTGGCCCACGGCGAGGACGTCGCCCCGCACTCCCACGACTTCGGCCAGCTCCGGTACGCCGCCACCGGCGCACTGGTCACCACGACCGCGGCCGGCACCTGGGTGGCCCCGGCGAACCGCATCACCTGGGTGCCGCCGTTCCACGTCCACCGCAGCCGCGCGCACGGCGCGACCGTCGTCCGCCTGCTCAGCGTTCCGGCGGCGCAGGCCGGGCGCCTGCCGGCCCGGCCCACGGTGTTCGCGGCCAGCCCGCTGCTGCGCGAGGCCTGCCTGGCGATGCACACCGAGCCGGACGGCAGCCCGCGCGCCCGGCTGCTGCTCGAGGTCGTCCTCACCGAGCTCGCCCGCGCCGAGCAGGAACCACTGCGCCTCCCGGAACCTGCCGACCCGCGCCTCAAGGCCGTCACCGACCTGCTGCACGCCGATCCGGCGAGCCCGGCGACGCTGGCCGAGCTGGGCCGCCGGACCGGCTCGAGCGACCGCACCCTCAGCCGGCTGTTCGGCGGCGAGCTGTCGATGTCCTTCCACCAGTGGCGCACGCTGCTGCGCGTGCAGCGGTCCCTGCTCGAACTCTGCGACGGCGCTTCGGTCACCGCCACGGCGACCCGGCTGGGCTGGGCGAACCCGGGCAGCTTCATCGACGCCTTCACCGAGCTCGTCGGCCAGACGCCGGGCCGGTACCGCGCGAACGCGCGCCGCGGTTAGCGGCGGCCCAGGCCGCGGATGAGGACCATCACCGCGTCCCGCACCTCGGCCCGGGTCCGCTGCGGCCCGAACACCTGCCAGTCCAGCGCCACCACCAGCATCGTGCCGAACAGCCCGGCCGCCGCCGTCGGGATCTGCACGCCCTCCGGCAGCCGCCCCGCCGCCTCCAGGCGCGACAGCTGCTCCTTCACGATCGAGATGATCTCCTCGCGCAGCAGCGACAGCGTTCCGTGCCACTGGCCCGGCGTCCGCCACAGCTCGCTCACCAGGATCTGCGAGAACCCCGGGTACTGCGCGATGAACTCCAGCGTCGTGTCCACCTGGGCCTCGATCACGTCCAGCGGATCACCGGAAGACACCGCGGCCCGCAGCCGGCCGGCCAGCATGTCGACGCCGTAGCGCAGCAAGGCGTCGACCAGGCCGTCCTTCGACCCGAAGTTGTAGTACACCGTGCCTTTCGCGACACCGGCCGCCGCCGCGATGTCGTCGACCGTCAGGCCCACCAGGCCCCGGCTCTTCGAGAGCTCCAACGTCGCCTCGAAGAGCTTCTGCTTCGTCCCGCCGCTCACAGGCTCAGCTCGGGCTTGAGCGCGGACACCGTCCAAACGCGACGCTTGCGGGCGGCCAAAGTGGACACCAGGAGCCCGCCTGCCAGGTAGGCCAGCAGCACCCCGATGTCACCGAGCAGCCGTCCCGTCGAGGCGCCGCTGTAGAACAGGTGGCGGAAGCCGTCGATCGCGTACCCCATCGGCAGCGCCACGTGCAGCGGGTACAGCGCGTCCGGGATCGTCTGCCACGGGAACGTGCCGCCCGCGCTCACCAGCTGCAGCACCAGCAGCACCAGGCCGAGGAACTTGCCGACCGCGCCGAAGAAGGCGTTGAGCGCGTGCACCACCGACGTGAACGTCAGCGACACCAGCACCGCGAACCCGATCGCCTCCAGCGGGTGCGCGATGTGGATGCCGACCAGCCACGTCACCGCGCCGAACAGGACGACCACCTGCGCGGCGCCCAGCAGTGCCGAGGACAGCCAGCCGCCGACCGCGACCCGGAACGGCGACGCGCCCGCGGTCAGCGCGCGCGTCGAGAGCGGGCGCAGGATCAGGAACAGCACGAACGCGCCGATCCAGGTGGCCAGCGAGATGAAGAACGGCGCGAGGCCGGCGCCGTACGTGCCCGCCGACGCCTCGCCGTTGGCGTTCACCGCCACCGGGTCCGCGATCGTGGTGGCCGTCGCCGAGCGGGTCGGGTCGTCGGGGTTCGGGATCTGCTTGAGCCCGGCCGCGAGCCCGTCGCGCAGCTTCACCGCGCCGTCCGCGAGCTGGTTGGTGCCGTTGACGGCGGTCTTCTCGCCGTCGCTGAGCTGGGACGCCCCGTCGCGCAGCTGGTTCGCGCCGTCGGACGCCTGCGCGATGCCGCTCGCCAGCTGCGGGGACGCCGCGGCCAGCTTGGCCGCGCCGTCGGACACCTGACGGGCGCCGTCGGCCAGCTTCGCGAGGTCGCTGTTGGCCTGCTGGATCTTGCCGTTGGCCTGGTCGACGGGGGAGCGCAGCTGGTCGGCCTTCGCCAGGATCGTCTGCACCTGCGCGTCGGGGACACCCGCGGCGCGCAGGTCGGTCTGCAACTGGCTGCGGTAGGAGTCGAGCTTGCCCTGGATGTCGGACGACGCCGTCGCGGCGATCGAAGCGGCGTCGGCGACCTTCTGGTCACCGGCGGCCACCTGCGAAGCGCCGTTGGCGAGCTGCTGCGTCTGCGACGGCAGGGACGCGGTGGCGCTCTTGAGCGTGCCGAGGCCGGTCGCCAGCGTCGAGGAGCCGTCCGCGAGCTTCGCCGCGCCGTCGGCCAGCTTCTGCTGGCCCGTCTTGAGCTGCCCGGCGCCGTCGGCGAGCTGCGCGGCGCCGGTGGCGGCCTCCTGGATCTTGCCGTAGATCGTGGAGAAACCGACCAGGAACCGGTCCGCGGCCTCGCTGCCGACCTTCTCCGCGATCGTCTTGCGCACCTGCTCGGCGACCTGCTTGGCGATCGTGCCGGAGAGGTAGTTGTTGGCGTCGTTGGTGGTCAGCGTGATCGTCGCCTGCTGCGGCTGGAAGTTGCCGACCGACAGCAGCGCGGCGGAGAAGCCGCTCGGGATGCCGATGGCGAACGAGTACTTGTCGTCGCGGACGCCGTCGCGGGCCTCCTGCTCGGACACCTCGTGCCACTGGAAGGTGCCGGACTTGACCAGCTCGTCGGTCACTTCGCGGCCGACGTTGCGCTCCTGGCCGCTCGAGTCCTTGGCCCCGGTGTCGCTGGTGAAGACCGCGGCGGGCAGCTTGTCGAGCCGGCCGTACGGGTCGTAGTTCGCGTAGAGGTAGAAGGACGCGTAGAGCAGCGGCACCAGCACGAGCGCGACCAGCGCGAGCTTCGGCAGGGTGCCGGCGGAGAGGCGGCGCAGTTCGTTGCGCGCGATCCGGAAGGCGTTCATTCGGGGACTCCGTCAGTGCTCTCGGTGAGCTCTTCGGTGGGTTCGGGGGCAGTCTTGGAAGAGGCACAGTGCTGCGGCGCGGGCTGCTCGGTCGCGCCGAGGACCGCGGGGACGACCGGCAGCGCGGACAGCGGGGTGGTCGCGGCCAGCACGACGACAGCAAGGCCGCGCTCGGCCAGCTCGCGCGCGAGCGCCGCCCAGCTGCCGACATCGCTGGTGTGCCGGTCGGGCGTGTCGAGCACGAGCACGCGAACGCCCTTGCGCTCGGCGGCCAGCTCGGTGAGCAGCCGCGTGCGCAGCGCGGGGGCGAGGTTCTCGAAGCGTGTGCCGGCGAACGGCGCGGCGTCGTGGCCGGCGAGCCAGCGGGCCACGTCCTCCTTGCCCGCCGGGCGGTGGGCCAGCGCCAGCTCTTCGCCGGCGACCACGCGCAGGGGCAGCGCGTGGTCCGGTTCGCTGACGCCGGGGGCGTCGACGACGGCGACGAGCTCGGTCAGGGGCGCGTCGACGCCCTCGGCGTGCACCGTGCCGGTGCTCGGCTTCAGCCGTCCGGCCAGCGCGAGGCCGAACGCCGTGACGCCGACGCCGGGTTCGCCGTGCACGATCGCCAGGTCGCCCTCGCCGACGGTCAGTGAGGTGGGTGGCAACAAGGTGCCGTGGTGCCCCTCGAGGGACACCCGATCGGCTCGGACCTGCACGGTTTCTCCCGCTTCGCGAACTTTTGAACTGACCGGTCAGTTCAAAAGTTAGTCCTGGCGGGTGGTGGCGGCAAGATCACCGGACGCACGTCACACTGGTGAGTGACTCACCGGGGGCGCCGCCTCACCGCAGCGCCGTCGCCGGGCGCACCTCCCACGTCGTCCATAGCGGACGGTAACCCTGCCGGTGCCAGAACACCGAGGACAGCGGGTTGGTCGGGTTGTAGTACAGGTACGTGTGGATCGCGCCGCCGCGGTGCAGCTCCCGGTGCACGTGGGCCATCAGCGCCCGGCCGAACCCGCCGCCGCGCTCACCGGGCGCGGTCACGACGTTGTTCACGTACCCCCAGCGCCCCGGCGGGAGCAGCTCGCCCGCCTCGCTGCCCGGGACCGCGTCGAGCCACGCGCACTGGGCGAACGCGCGCAGCTCCCCGTCCGCCTCGGCCAGCCAGACGGCCGGTTCGTCCGCGGCGAGGGCGTCGCGCAGGGAGGGCGCCAGCAGCTCGGCGGTGTTGTCGCGGCGCGGCGAGGCGACGAGCCCGGTGTAGTCGAACGTCGCCGTCGCCAGCTCGAGCGCCGCGTCGAAGTCGCCGGGCCCGGCCCGCCGGACGGTGGTCCCCGCCTCAGCCTCGGGCGGGGGAGCGGTGCGCACGCCGACCGCCGACAGCGGCACGAGACCGTGGTCGAGGAAGGCGCGGATCGCCTCGGCGTCCCGGCTGGGCCAGACGACCACGCACGCCGAGTCGTCGCCGACCGCTTCCGAGGACAACCGGGCCTTCAGCGCGCGCAGCAGGAGGTCTGCGCCTTCGGTGCCGGTGTCGCCGAAGTACGGGAAGAGCTGCCACGTGTCGGCGGCCGACCACAGCATCGGGACGTCGCCGGGCGCGAGCCGCTGCCGCTGCAGCACCCCGGTGACCTGCGTGCCGTCCGCGGTGGCCGCGTCCAGGCGCTCGCCGTCGGCCGGTGGTGCGGCGGGCGGCAGCAGCGCGTCGACGGCGGCGAAGCGCGCCCGGTGCGCGGCGAGCAGCGGTTCGGCGATTTCCACGGTTCCCCCCGAGGTGTGTGCGATCAGGACCAGGCCGGGCGCCGGAGCCACATGGTCCACAGTGGACGATACCCCTGCCGGTGCCAGAAGACCGGCGAAAGCGGGTTCGCCGGATGGTAGAAGAGGAACGTCCCGCGCACGTCGTGGCCGAGCAGTTCCCGGTGCGCCACCGTCATCAGCGCCCGGCCGACCCCGCCGCCGCGGGCCGCGGGCGCCACCGACAGCGTGTCGACGTACCCCCAGCGCCCCGGCAGCAGCCGCCCGTGGACGGAGTTGCCCGGCGCCGCCGAGGCCAGCGCGCAGGAGGCCATCCCGGCCGGCACGCCGCCCTCCTCCTCCGCGAGCCAGACCAGCCCGCTGAAGCGCAGCGCGCGGACGACCTCCGCGCGCAGCAGCTCCCGCGCTCCCGGCCGCGGCACCGCGGTGCCGACCAGCGAGGTGTAGCGCCACTCGGCGAGCCGCAGGTCGGTCAGGGCGTCGACGTCGCCCTCCCCGGCACGGCGGACGGTCACCGATGCCGGCCCGGGGGCGGCGGGTGCGTCGGGGCCGCGCACGGCCAGGCACGTCATCGGCGCGAACCCGTGCGCCAGCAGCACCGCGGACGCCTCGGCGTCGCGGCTCGGCCAGGTCAGCGTGCAGGCCGAGTCCGGGCCGGCCGGCGTCCCGCGCAGCCGGTCGCGCCACGCGCCCAAGAGCGCCGCGAGGCCCGCCGCGCCGCTGTCGCCCGGCACCGCGGTGAGTTCCCGGATGTCCGACGGACCCCAGAGCGAGGGCCACGTCCCCGGCGTGTGCACGGCGCTCGTCAGCAGGCCGCCCGCCTTGCGCCCGCCGACGGTCACCACCAGCGGCTCGTTCGAGGGCGACGGCGGCGCCGCGATCGGCGGGAGCAGCGGGTCGAGCGCGGCGAACCGCGCGTTCTGCTGCTCCTCGAGGGTGGTCACGAGCGGTGCGTGCGGAAGATCGCGGTGCCCGGGAAGAGCTTGCCGCGCAGCGGGCTCCACTGGCCCCACACCCGCGTGTGCCCCGCCGGCCACTCGGGCTCGACCAGGTCGGTCAGGGTGAACCCGGCCGCGGCCAGCGCGCGCACGTAGTCGCCGAGGGTGTGGTGGTACTCGACGTAAGTGGCGGTGCCCTCGTCGTCGACCTCGACGTACGGCGTGCGGTCGAAGTACGGCTGGGTGACGGTGAGCCCCTGCGGGCCCGGGTCGTCGGGGAAGATCCACCGCATCGGGTGCGTCACCGAGAACACCCAGGGCGCGCCCGGCCGCAGCACCCGGTGCACCTCGGCGAAGACCGCGTCCACCGACGCCACGAACGGGATCGCCCCGAAGGCCGAGCAGGCCGCGTCGAAGCTGCCCGACGCCAGCGGCAGGTGCTCGGCGTTGGCCTGCACGAGCGGGACGTCCAGGCCGGTGCGCGCGTTGCCGTCGCGGGCGTGGCGCAGCATGCCGGCGGACAGGTCGGTCGCCACCGCGTCGGCGCCCTCGGCCGCCAGCCAGCGCGCGCAGGCGGCCTGCCCGCAGCCGACCTCCAGCACGCGTTTGCCCCGGACGTCGCCGAGCAGCCGCGCCTCGGCCTCCCGGACGCCCTCCGGGCACCAGACGAAGTCGGCGTCGCCGAGGAACCCGCCGTGCTCGGCCTGGTAGTCGTCGGCGTCGGCGTCCCACCAGGCGAGGTTGGCCGCCGCGGCTTCGGCCCCGCCGACCGCGCGGTAGGCGACCGCCGCGGTGCCCAGCCGGTGCTCGGCGGCGTCGTGGCGCCCCGGCGCGGGCGCCTGCTCCGGTGGCATGATGGTGTCTCCGGTCCCGGTGGCCTGCCCGGCGTTCATATTGCCTGCTCCACCTGCGTCCTCGTGCGTGCGGTTTGCTTCCGCGAGGACCTTAGCGAGCCAGGGGGACCCTGATTGTGCCGCCTAGCGACTGCCGCGTAGGATAAGTGTTAGCGCAGTGGGTTCGCGCTGCCTTCCGCTCAGCTTCTGGTTGGGACTCGGGTCGCGCACCGTATGCGGGGTCATGCCGCGGTCGTTCACTGGTGGACGTTTGCTTGCAGGGTCGTCGCATGCCGCCCATCGCGCCGACAACTGCCAACCCTCGATTCCCATCCACCGGAGCAACCCGCCTAATGACCACCGACACCGCCACCGCCCCGACCGCCCCCACCGGGCCCCAGCAGGTCGCCATCAACGACATCGGGTCGGAGGAAGACTTCCTCGCGGCGATCGACAAGACGATCAAGTACTTCAACGATGGCGACATCGTCGAGGGCACCATCGTCAAGGTCGACCGCGACGAGGTCCTGCTCGACATCGGCTACAAGACCGAGGGTGTCATCCCCTCGCGTGAGCTCTCCATCAAGCACGATGTCGACCCGGCTGAGGTTGTCACCGTCGGCGATGAGGTCGAAGCCCTGGTTCTCCAGAAGGAGGACAAGGAAGGCCGTCTGATCCTGTCCAAGAAGCGCGCGCAGTACGAGCGCGCCTGGGGCACGATCGAGGAGCTCAAGGAGAAGGACGAGCCCGTCAAGGGCACCGTCATCGAGGTCGTCAAGGGCGGCCTCATCCTGGACATCGGCCTGCGCGGCTTCCTCCCCGCGTCCCTGGTCGAGATGCGTCGCGTGCGCGACCTGCAGCCGTACGTCGGCCGCGAGCTCGAGGCGAAGATCATCGAGCTGGACAAGAACCGCAACAACGTGGTCCTGTCCCGCCGCGCCTACCTCGAGCAGACCCAGTCCGAGGTGCGCAGCGAGTTCCTCAACGCGCTCGCCAAGGGCCAGGTCCGCAAGGGCGTCGTGTCGTCCATCGTCAACTTCGGTGCCTTCGTGGACCTGGGTGGCGTCGACGGCCTGGTGCACGTCTCCGAGCTGTCCTGGAAGCACATCGACCACCCGTCCGAGGTCGTCGAGGTCGGCCAGGAGGTCACGGTCGAGGTCCTGGACGTCGACATGGACCGCGAGCGCGTCTCGCTGTCGCTGAAGGCGACCCAGGAAGACCCGTGGCGCCAGTTCGCCCGCACCCACGCGATCGGCCAGATCGTGCCGGGCAAGGTCACCAAGCTGGTTCCGTTCGGTGCGTTCGTCCGCGTCGAAGAGGGCATCGAGGGCCTGGTCCACATCTCGGAGCTGGCCGAGCGCCACGTCGAGATCCCGGAGCAGGTCGTCCAGGTCAACGGCGACGTCATGGTCAAGGTCATCGACATCGACCTCGAGCGCCGTCGCATCTCGCTGTCGCTGAAGCAGGCGAACGAGGGTGTCACGCCGGACACCGAGTTCGACCCGACCCAGTACGGCATGGCCGCCGAGTACGACGCCGAGGGCAACTACATCTACCCCGAAGGCTTCGACCCGGACACCCAGGAGTGGCAGGAAGGCTTCGACAAGCAGCGTGAGGAGTGGGAGCGCCAGTACGCCGAGGCGCACACTCGTTACGAGGCCCACATGAAGCAGGTCCAGAAGGCCGTCGAGGCGGACGCCGAAGCGGCGGCCGACGCGGCGACCGGCATCGAGGGTGGCGCGGAAAGCTACACCTCGGGCTCGGCCCCGGCCGACTCCAAGAGCAGCGGTGGCACGCTGGCCTCCGACGAGCAGCTCGCGGCGCTCCGCGAGAAGCTTTCCGGTGGTGCGTGAGCACTGGCTCGCTGAGCTGAACGAAGCACCCCCGGTCCTCTGTGGACCGGGGGTGCTTCGCGTTCCGGGTCAGTGGTTGCGCAAACCCAGGCCGGTCATCATCGCGGTGACGCCTTCGCGGTACATCTGCTCGTGCGCCTCTTCGGTCGGCGGGATGAACCAGTCCGGCAACGGCCGCCGCGAGGCCATCAGCAGTTCCGCGCCGACGAGGCCGTGGATGGCCGTCCACAGCCGGTAGGCCGCCGAGCGGGCGTCCGCACCCGGCGGGCACACCCGCTGGACCCGGCCGATGAACAGGGAGAACGTCGTCCGCAGCACCGCCGACCGCAGGGCCGGGTCCGGGTCGAACCCGGGCACCGGCCGCTCGAACATCAGCGCGTACCGGGTCGGGCTCTCGCGGGCGAAGCGCCGGTACTCCAGCGCGAGGTGCAGCAGATCCGCGACGCCGTCCTCGCTCGAGGGCGGCAGGCCTTCCAGCAGTTCCCGCAGGGAGTCGAAGGTGCGCTCGTACAGGGCGTCGAGCAGGCCGGTGCGGCCGCCGAAGCGGGCGTAGACCGAGAGGGTGGACGCGCCGGCCGCTTCGGCCACCCCGCGGACGGTCAGGCCGGGGACCCCGCGGTCCACGAGCACCGACAGCGCCGCGTCGAGGTAGCGCTCGCGGCCGCCCTGGTCGGCCGGGCGCATCGGCAAGTGCCTGGTAGCCACGGCGCACCCCCTTTGCGGCTGCCGGGCGCGGGACGGCGTCCGGGTGACCCACTCGCAGCAGAAGATACGATATCCGCCGCGTCTTGGGAATGCGCCGGATGTCCGGATCGGCCGCCTCCCGCAACCCGAGAGGAATCCAGGCCGATGGATCACCCCGAACCCGGCACCGTCGTCGTCACGGCGAGCGGCGACGGCACGTATACACAGCAGGTCGAGACGGCGACCCACACGCTGCTCGTCGACGAGCCGGCCGAGGTCGGAGGCGCCGACGCCGGCCCGAACCCGTACGAGCTGCTGCTCGCGTCACTGGGTTCGTGCACGGCGATCACGCTGCGGATGTACGCCGACCGCAAGGGCATCCCGCTGACCCGGGCGACCATCCGGCTCCGGCACGACCGCATCCACGCCGAAGACTGCGCGCGGTGCGAAACCGAGCGCGGCCTGCTCAGCCGGATCAGCCGGGAGATCGAGCTCGAAGGCGACCTCGACGACGAGCAGCGCGCCAAGCTCATGCTGATCGCCGACAAGTGCCCGGTGCACCGCACGCTGTCGTCGGAGATCGTGATCGAGACGCGCGAAACCGTCCGTTAGGCGGCGCGGAAGGTCACCGCGGCCCGGCCGGCCGGCCGGACCGGGCTGACCGACGGCACCCAGATCCGTTCGAGCGCGGCCGCGCGGGCCTTGCGGCGGAGGCCGGCGAAGCTGTGCTTGGCCGGGATCAGCAGCGTGCTCAGCCAGGTCCGCCGGTAGTCGGCCAGCGCGTCGGCCACCGGGCGGTGGACAAGGCAGTGCACCAGCCCCGGCGTGCCGAGCCGGTGCCTTCCGGCGTGCTTGCTGTCCGCCATCGTTCCTCCGCGTGGGCGACACTGCTCGCGCGCACCGTACGCACTGGCGCGGTTCCAGGTGGGTAAGCAACGCGGCGTGTCCGGATATCGGTTGAGTCACTGTCCCGATCGTCTTGCGGATCACCCGCTCTTCAGGCACGGCGACGTGGTGTACGGCATCCACACGCTCTGGACGACGTACAGCCGCCGGAACGGCGTGTGCAGGCACGTGACCTGCACCCGGCGGACCCCGGACAGGCAGTGCGCCGGCGGCGCGGCGACGCTCGCCGCTGGTGTCGGCGGTGCGGCCGCGGCTTGGGGCGCGGCCACGGCGAGCCCGCCCACGCAGAGCGCGGCCGCGGCCGCGCTGCCGATCTTCGTCGTCCTCACGAGTCCCCCTCGATGACGCCCTCGCCGGGGATATCGACCGGACCAGCTCTCTGTTACGTCAATTTCCCACTTGTCACACAAATGGCGCAGATCTGACCGGACTGTCCACCCGGGGGCGCGACGGCCGCGTGACTAGGGTGATCGGCATGTTGCGTGTGGGGTTGACGGGTGGGATCGGGGCCGGGAAGTCGACCGTGGCGAACCGGCTCGCCGAACACGGCGCGGTGCTGGTGGACTCCGACCGGATCGCCCGTGAGGTGGTCGAGCCCGGCACCGACGGGCTCGCCCGGCTGGTGGCGGAGTTCGGCGCCGACATCCTGGCCGCCGACGGTTCGCTCGACCGGCCGGCACTCGCCGCGAAGGCGTTCGCCGACGACGAGTCGCGGCACCGGCTGAACGCGATCGTGCACCCGCTGGTGGGCGCGCGCACCGGGGAGCTGATGGCGGCCGCGAAGCCGGACGCGATCATCGTCCACGACATCCCGCTGCTGGTCGAGAACGGCCTCGCGACGGCCTACCACCTGGTGGTGGTCGTCGACGCGCCGGTCGAGGTGCGGGTGCGGCGGCTGGTGTCGGCGCGCGGGATGGCCGAGGAGGACGCGCGGGCGCGGATCCGGGCGCAGGCGAGCACCGAGCAGCGCCGGGCCGTCGCGGACGTCTGGCTGGACAACGGCGGTGCCGCGGACGCCGTGCTCGCCGAGGTCGACGCGCTGTGGGCGGACCGGCTGGTGCCGTTCGAAGCCAACGTCCGGCTGCGCCGCCCGCGGCCGCCGGTGTCGCCGAAGATCGCCGAGTACGACCTCACCTGGCCGGCCCAGGCCGAGCGGGTACTGGCCCGGGTCCGCGCCGCGGCGGGGGAGCTGGCCCGCCGCGCCGACCACATCGGGTCGACGGCCGTGCCCGGCCTGCCCGCCAAGGACGTCCTCGACCTGCAGCTCACGGTGTCCACTTTGGACGACGCGGACACGCTGGGCGGCCTGCTGGCCGACGCCGGCTTCCCCCGGCTGGAGGGCGACTGGGTCGACGACGCCCAGGACGGCGCCGGCAGCTGGCCCAAGCGCCTGCACGTCGGCGCCGACCCGAAACGCCCGGTGAACCTGCACGTCCGATCGGTGGAGACGCCGGCGTGGCGGCTAGCGCTGCTCTTCCGCGACTTCCTGCGCGCGAACCCGGAGGAGCGCGACGACTACCGCGACGTCAAGCTTCGGCTGGCCGAGGTGCACGCCGCCGACGGCACGGTCGAGGCGTACGCCGACGAGAAGCAGGAGTGGGTCAACGGCGTGTTCGCCCGCGCGGAGAAGTGGGCGGCGGCCACCGGCTGGACGCCTTAGGCACGCATGTCCCGCAGCTGCGGCCAGATTTCGGCCCAGCTGCCGCCCCGCCCGGTGAGCAGCCGGACCGGCATGCGCTCGCTCGCGTTGCGGAGGCCGAGCCGATTGCCGACCTGCCCGACGATCCTCGCGTCGCCGAAGTGCTTCGCGATCTTCGACGGGTCGTAGCCGACGAAGAGCACGTTGCGGGTGTCGTCGGCGGTCTTCCCGCGCCCTACGTGCGGGCCCGGCGCCGCCGGGTCAGGGGTGACGCCGCCAGGTCAGCGCGATGTCGAGGGTGGCCAGCCACGCGGCGAGGTCGTAGCCGTGCGCGGCCAGCCCTTCGACGGCGGTGTACGTGGCCTTCAGCGCGTACTCGGCTTCCTCGGCGGTGACCAGGCCCGCCTCGAGAGCTTCAAGGAGCTCGTCGGTGTCGATCACCCGGAGGGAGAGCTTGTCCTTGAGCACGATGTCGACGTAGAGGTCGGTGGCGACCCAGCGCGGGCCGTCGCGGTGGACGCGGACGACGTCGAGGTAGAAGTCCTGGTCGCGCTCGTGGCCGGGGGAGAACCAGAAGTCGGTGAAGCGCAGGCCGAGCCGGGGCACCAGCCACGACTCGAGGTAGTGGAACTGGGCGCGGCCCGGGGTGGGGCGGGCGAGGTACAGGCCGAACGGCTCCTCGCGGAACTCCTCGACCTCCCGCAGGATGCCCTTCGGGTCGATGTTCGCGCGCGCGGCGGGGTCGAAGACCTCGACCTTCGGGGGGTGCAGTGCGGCCATGCGGTCATCCTGCCGGGCCGGTCACGAAACGCGAACTCCCGCCACCGGCGTCACGCATTCGGGCTAAGGTGCGCCGAGCGTTGCGGCAACGAGGGGGAACCGGGGATGTTCGGGATCATCAGGCCGTGCCGGCACCGGCTGGCCGAAAGCCTGCACGCGGACTGGCTGGCCCACCTGTGCGGGCTGTGCCTGACGCTGCGCGACGAGCACGGCCAGTTCGCCCGGGTGGTCACCAACTACGACGGGTTGATCATCTCGGTGCTGGTCGAGGCGCAGGCACCGCGCGCGGACGGCCGCCGCGAAGCGGGCCCGTGCCCCTTGCGGGGGATGCGGACGGCGTCGGTGGCCCGCGGCGAGGGCGCCCAGCTGGCGGCGGCGGTGTCCCTGGTCCTGGCGGCGGCCAAGGTCGGCGACCACGTCGAGGACGGCGACGGCGCGTTCGGAAGGCGCCCGGTGGCCGCGGCGGCGCGCCGGGTCGCGGCCCGCTGGACGGCGCAGGGCAGGCGCACGGGCGGCCAGGTCGGCTTCGACACGACGGTGCTGACGGAGGCGGTCGAGGGGCAGGGCACCCTGGAATCGTCGGTGCGCCTCGGCGATTCGCCACTGCTGGCAACGGAACCGGCCGAGCGAGCCACGGCGGCGGCGTTCGCGCGCACGGCGGAGCTGGCGGGCAAGCCGGGCAACGCGGCGGCGCTGGCCGAGGCGGGCCGGTTGTTCGGCCGGGTGGCACACCTGCTGGACGCGGTCGAGGACTACGCGGCGGACGCGGCGGTGGGGGCGTGGAACCCGTTGCTGGCCACGGGAACGGGCCCGGAGGAGGCCCGCCGGCTCTGTGACGACGCGGTGCTGGGGGTGGAGCTGGCGTTGCGCGAGGCGGACTTCGCCGAGCCGGCGCTGGTGCACGCGCTGCTGGTGCACGAGCTGCGCCAGGCGGTGCGAAGGGCCTTCGGCCACGGCTTCGCCCACGCCCACGGCCACGACCACGCGCACGGCTCGGGGGAGGGCTCGCCGCTCGGGCACGGCCACGCCTCGGGGCAGGGCGAGGTCTTGTTCTTCGGGCGCGGCTCCGGGGCGGGGGAGGGCTCTTCCTCGTCGGCCGGCGAGTGGTCCTCGCCCGAGCACGGCTCGTGGCCGGGCGGCCCGGCCGGCCAGCAGCCGCCGCCGCCTGGGTGGATCGGGCCGGGGCCCACTCCGCAGCAGCATCCCCACCAGCCGCCGCCGGGCTGGGTCGGGCGTGGGCCGGCGCCTCAGCAGCACCCGCACCAGGTGCCGCCCGGCTGGGGCGCGCCGCCGCCGGGCCCGGTCCCGCCGCCGGGCGCTCCCGGCGGTCGTGGCCCCGGCGGTCCGAACGGCCCCGGCGGTCCAGGCGGCCGCGGTCCCGGCGGCCCAGGCGGCCCCGGTGGTCCGGGTGGCCCCGGTGGTCCGGGTGGCCCCGGTGGTCCGGGTGGCCCCGGTGGTCCGGGTGGCCCCGGTGGGCCCGGCGGACCGGGCGGCCCCAAAGACCCCAATGACCCCGGCAAGCGCGACAAGCCCAAGTTCCACGACGGCAAGGGCGGCGGCCTCTGGTACCCGAAATTCGCCGTCCCGCCGAAGAAGCGCAACGCCTTCCTCGGCTGCGCCCTCATCCCCTACATGTGCTGCACCTGTCAGTTCTGCTGCCGCGACCCCTACCCTGGCCCGTGGAGCGGCAAGCCGATCGACGCCTGGGGATGCGATTGCGACTGCTGCGACTGCTGTTCCTGCTGTGACTGCGGTTGCTGAAGGGGAGACCATGACCGACCCGATGGCCCAGCTCCACGAACAGGGCCGCGAGAACTTCGCCGAGCTCGTCGACGGCGGAAAAGCTCGCCTCGACGCGCTCTTCGCCACCGTCCCGGCGCTGGGCGAGCTGGCCGTCGGCACGGTCTATGGCCACCTCCACGAACGCCCGGCGCTCGACGCCCGCACGCGCGAAGCCGCCACGCTCGCCGCCATCGTCGCCGCGGGCATGGTGGGCCCGCCGCTGAGCGTCCACCTCCGCACCGGGCTCGCCTCGGGCCTGTCGCCGGCGGAGATCTGCGAAGTCGTCGTCCAGGCCGCGGCCTTCGCCGGCTTCCCGCGCGCGGTTTCCGCCGCCGACCAGCTGAACCGCCTCTTCGAAGGTCACGGCCTGCCCATCCCGCCCCCGCCGTCGCCGCGCGAGGCCGTCCTCGCGCACCTCGCGGCTCCCGAAGGCGAGGTCGCCGAGGTGCTGGCCGCGTTCCCGCGCACCGAGGTCCAGGCGACCGGCCCCGACCGGGTGCTGGTCTCGTGCTTCGGCGACGACCCCGTCCCCGGCGCGGTCCTGCACTGCAGTGTCGACGGCGGCGATGTCACCTCGGTCACGGTGTTCCGCTCCCGCTGACCAGGGCGAACGGAAATTGTCGGTGGGTCGGCCTACTCTGTTCCACGTGGCTTTCGCAACCGAACACCCCGTACTCGCCCAGTCCGACTTCCGGCCCGTCTCGGAGATCCCGCGGACCGGCGGCCGGTTCGAGGTGGTCAGTGACTACCAGCCCGCCGGCGACCAGCCGGCGGCCATCGACGAGCTCGAACGCCGGATCAAGGCGGGCGAGAAGGACGTCGTGCTGCTCGGCGCCACCGGCACCGGCAAGTCGGCGACGACGGCGTGGCTGATCGAGCGCGTCCAGCGGCCGACGCTGGTGATGGCGCCCAACAAGACCCTCGCCGCCCAGCTGGCGAACGAGCTGCGCGAGCTCTTCCCGCACAACGCGGTCGAGTACTTCGTCAGCTACTACGACTACTACCAGCCCGAGGCGTACATCGCGCAGACGGACACCTACATCGAGAAGGACTCGTCGATCAACGACGACGTCGAGCGGCTGCGGCACTCGGCGACGATGAACCTGCTCTCGCGCCGGGACGTCATCGTGGTCGCCAGTGTCTCCTGCATCTACGGCCTCGGCACACCGCAGTCGTACCTGGACCGCTCCTCGAAGCTCGCGGTCGGCATGCAGCTCGACCGGGACGTCTTCCTGCGGGCCCTGGTCGACGTGCAGTACACCCGCAACGACATCGCCTTCGCGCGCGGCACGTTCCGCGCCCGTGGCGACACGGTCGAGATCATCCCGGCGTACGAGGAGCTGGCGATCCGGGTCGAGTTCTTCGGCGACGAGGTCGAGAAGCTGTACTACCTGCACCCGCTGACCGGCGACATCGTCAAGGAGGTCGACGAGGTCCGGATCTTCCCGGCGACGCACTACGTCGCCGGCCCGGAGCGGATGGAAAAGGCGATCCAGGGCATCGAGAAGGAGCTCGAGGAGCGGCTCGCCGAGCTGGAGCGGCAGGGCAAGCTCCTGGAGGCGCAGCGGCTGCGGATGCGCACGGCCTACGACATCGAGATGATGCGCCAGGTCGGCTTCTGCTCGGGCATCGAGAACTACTCGCGCCACATCGACGGCCGCGGCCCGGGTTCGGCGCCGGCGACGCTGATCGACTACTTCCCCGAAGACTTCCTGCTGGTGATCGACGAGTCGCACCAGACCGTCCCGCAGATCGGCGGCATGTACGAAGGCGACATGTCCCGGAAGCGCAACCTGGTGGAGTACGGCTTCCGGCTGCCGAGCGCGGTCGACAACCGGCCGCTGACCTGGGAGGAGTTCTCCGACCGGATCGGCCAGACGGTGTACCTGTCGGCGACGCCGGGGCCGTACGAGATGGGCCAGGCGGGCGGCGAGTTCGTCGAGCAGGTCATCCGGCCGACGGGCCTGGTCGACCCGAAGGTGGTCGTGAAGCCGACCGAGGGCCAGATCGACGACCTGGTGCACGAAATCCGGGAGCGGGCGGATCGCGACGAGCGCGTCCTGGTCACCACGCTGACGAAGAAGATGGCCGAGGACCTGACCGACTACCTGCTGGAGCTGGGCATCCGGGTGCGCTACCTGCACTCGGAGGTCGACACGCTGCGCCGGGTCGAGCTGCTGCGGCAGCTGCGGGCGGGCGACTTCGACGTGCTGGTCGGCATCAACCTCCTGCGGGAGGGCCTCGACCTGCCGGAGGTGTCGCTGGTGGCGATCCTCGACGCGGACAAGGAAGGCTTCCTCCGGAGCGGCACGTCGCTGATCCAGACGATCGGCCGCGCGGCGCGAAACGTCTCCGGCGAGGTCCACATGTACGCGGACAAGATCACCGACTCGATGCAGCACGCGATCGAAGAGACGGACCGCCGCCGCGAGAAGCAGGTGGCGTACAACAAGGAGCGCGGCGTCGACCCGCAGCCGCTGCGCAAGAAGATCGCGGACATCCTCGACCGCGTGTACAGCGAGGCCGAGGACACCGAGCAGGTCTCGGTGGGCGGCTCGGGCCGCAACTCCTCGCGCGGCAAGAAGCCCGAGCAGGGCGACCGGGTGCGCAGCTCGGGGATGCTGGTCGACAAGGACGTGTCGGCGATGCCGCGCGCCCAGCTGGCGGACCTGATCCAGCAGATGACCGACCAGATGATGCAGGCGGCGCGTGACCTCCAGTTCGAGCTGGCGGCACGCTTGCGCGACGAAATTTCGGACCTGAAGAAGGAGCTGAGGGGCATGGACGCGGCCGGCATCAAGTAGCGGCCGGGTCGCCGGGCCCGGACCGACAGCCAGACCCCGCCCTGCATCCCGATCCGAAGCCCCGACACGGCCGGCGGCACCGGGTCAAGGCACGCTTTCCCCGCCTTGACGCGGTGTCGCCGGCCGTAGTCACAATCGGGGATTAAGGGCCTCCCCAAGGCCGGTTCATCAGGCTCACTCAGGCGTAGGAGCGTTCTCATCCGGCTGCAGCATCCCGAACACATTCCCCTCGGTGTCCTTGCAATAAGCCAGCCAGCCCACCCCGGGCACCGGGTTCTTCGGCAGAGCCAGCGTCCCACCCGCCCGATTGACATCCCCCAACGACTCGTCCAGGTTCGCCACCTCGACAGTGTTGACGAAACCGTGGATCGGAGCCGACGCCTCCGGAGCCGGGCCTTGCCGAGGCAGCAGCCCGCCGTCGATTCCGGGGCCCTCACCGGTCGTGATCACCCAATAGGGCACATCGCCCCAGCGCTCGAACTTCCAGCCGAACACCGCCGTGTAGAACGCCACGGCGCGTTCGGGGTCGCCCGCGTGGATCTCGAAGTGGACGGGACGAGGCATGCGCGCCTCCTCAGGCCGGGCCGTCAGGGTGTGGTGAGAGTACGCCCGGCCTGAGAAAAGTTACAGTCGCGCCCGCGGCGTCAGGTCCGCGTCGAAGTCCGGGAAGCCCGCCGGGGCCGAGCGCCGGGCCAGGGGCGCGGCCGGTGGCAGGCCGGCCCATCGCCGGACCGTCGCCGTGGCCGCCGCGGCTTCGGCCGGGGCCAGCTGGGCGATCTTCGACCCGTGGTTGCCGCCCTGCACGTAGTACCGGTAGGAATCGCGGCTGCCGAAGCCGAGCTCGAACGGCTCCGCGCCCCACGGGTCGTCGGAGCCGTACACGAACAGCAGGCGGGTGCCGCGGGACTTGACCCAGAAGTCGATGTCGGGCATCGCCAGGTAGTCGAAGCGCGGCAGGCGGATCGACGCCGGCACGAACGTCTTCGGCTGGTCGGCGCCGGGGTAGCGCAGCAGGTCGCGCAGGTAGCCGTCGTACGCCTCGGGCGAGCCCAGCTGCACCGCCGCCTGGTAGTAGTACGGGATGTACGGCGCCAGGTCCTGGTCGGAGTACGTGTTGAGGCTCTCCACCTTCTCGTACCAGGCGTAGACGTCGGCCGCGGGCGCGCCCGGCGGCGGCACCGTCGCGCAGTCCGCCTGCTTCTGGTACTGCCAGAACGCGAAGTACGAGTCGATCACCGAAATCTCGAGGGACTTGTCGGCCGACCCGACGATCGAGAACGTCAGCCCGCGCTGCGCCGCGTCCGCCGCGGCGATCGCCCCCAGCTCGTCACGCCGCTTCAGCGCGTCGCGCTGGATCGCCTTCAGCGCGTCGCGGCACGCCGGGTCGGTGCCCACGCGGGACAGGAACCGGTTGTAGACGTCGACCGGGTCGATGACGTCGTTGGGCGCGACGTACGGGATCGTCGCGTCGACGTCGTCGGGGAAGAAGCGCCGGAAGTACGTCGCGGTCATGCCACCCTTGCTGCCGCCCGTGGCCAGCCACTTGCCTGGGTAGATCGCCTTGAACGCCTGCACCGCGCGGTGCTCGTCCGCCGCCGCCTGCCAGATCGTCAGCTGCTTCGCCCAGTTCTCCGGCTCCGGCCGGGACGGCGTGAAGTAGCGGTACTCCATCGACAGCTGGTTGCCGTCGACGATCTGCGTCGGCTCGGAGCGGTTCGGCGAGCCGCTGACGTTGTAGCCGCTCGTGAAGGCGACCGTCGGGGCGGCGAAGTCGCGGTGCAGCAAGGTGAACCGCTGCTGGAACGTGCCCGCGCCGGGGTGCCGGTGGTCGGCGGGCTGGGTGTAGGTCAGCTTGAAGAACCGGAACCCGGCCGGCGCGGCGTCCTCGGAGACGACCGTCAGCCCCGGGATCCGCTGCAGCTGTGCCTTGATGTCGGGTGCCGCCGCGGCCGCCGGCGCCAGGCCGGCCAGCGCGAGCAGGACCGCACCCGCGGTGAAAAGTCTGCGCATCGAGCACCCTCCCGGCTCGTGGAACCCTCGGTGGGACCCTCACAGAACCGGCGCCGGTCGGCAATCGGCTGTCCGGGCGCAGCATCGGTGAGGATCCGACTTTCGGCGGGTGGCGCCGCGTCCTCCGGCGTGCCGACCGCGGGCATCGTGCGAGTTGTCCGCGTGATCCGGCCCACGTACGGTCCGAATCCGTAGGCACCGTCATCGAGCGAGGGGTCCGCCATGAAGGTTTCCGACTGCCCCACGACGCAGGTCGAAGTCCGCATCGACGCGTCGCCGGCCGAGGTCTGGTCCTGGCTGCTGGACGTCGACCTGCCGGCCCGGTTCTCCACCGAGTTCCAGGGCGGCGGCTGGGTCGAGGGCGCCGAGCCCGGTCTCGGCGCGCGGTTCCGCGGCCGCAACTCCCACCCGGTCGCCGGGGAGTGGGAGACGATCTCGACCGTCACCGGCTACGAGCCCGGGCGGCTGTTCGCCTGGACCGTGATGGACGTGACGAACCCGGCCGCGTCGTGGCGCTTCGAGCTCGTCCCGGACGGCGACGGCACGATCCTGCGGCAGTGGGCCCGGATCGGCCCCGGCCCGTCCAATCTGACGAGGATCATCGGCTCGATGCCCGAGCACGAAGAGGAGATCGTCGCGATGCGGCTCGGTGAGCTGCAGGCCAACATGCAGAAGACCGTCGAGGGCATCAAGGCACTGGCCGAGAGCGGCGTGCACGCCGCCTAGCGGAGCACCCTGTCCACATAGGACTTGACGGCGGCGAGCGCCTCGGCGGACTGCCACAGCCGCTCCACTCGCGGGTCGTCCGAGTGGCGGTATTCGGCGATCCGCTCGTGGAAGGGCTGCCGGATCTGGGCCTTGGTGTGGGCGAACGGCTCGGCGGGCAGCTCGCCGAGCCGGACCGCGACGGCGAGGGCCCGCTCGAGCACCTCCTCCGGCGGGGCAGGCTCGTCGGCCAGCCCGCGGGCCAAGGCCTCGGCCCCGCCCCAGGTTTCACCCGTGTAGGTGAGCGAAGGCAGCCGTGCCGTCCCGTAGGCGCAGCGGAGGATCTCCAGCGCGGCCAACGGGAACGGCAGCCCGACGAGCAGCTCGGTCACGCCGATCCGGCCGGCGCCCAGCACCCGGTGGTCGCAGGCCGCGGCGAGCACCGCGCCGCCCGCGATGGCGGGCCCGTTCAGCGCGGCGACCACCGGACGCGGGCAGCCGAACACGGCCAGCAGCGCGTCGGACAGCAGCGGCAGGAACTCCGCCACGTACGGCGCCCCGCCCGCGTCGAGCCGCTTGAGGTCGACGCCCGCGCAGAAGATGCCGCCGGTGCCGGTGAGCACCACGGCCCTGGCCTGCTCGGCGTCCTCGAGCCGCCGCACCAGCTCCCGGCACGAGTCCGTGTCGAGCGTGTTGCCCCGGCCGTGGTCGATCCGGAGCACGGCGACGTCGCGGTGGCTGTCCAGGCTGATCGGCACGGCCTGACCGTACCGCGGCGAGCCACCCCGTGAGCCTCAGCTGGTGATGTCCTTTCGAGCGAACCGCCGCCCGGCGTAGAGGAAGAACACCGTCCCGTAGATCGCCGCCGACAGCATGCCGCTCGCCAGGTTGGTCCAGTCGACGTCGGTCGAGATCAGGTCCATCCAGGAGAACGCGTAGTGCGTCGGCAGGTAGTTCCGGAGCCCCTCCAGCGCGGTGATCTGGTCCAGGATCTGCGACAGGATCGCCACCAGCACCGCGCCGCCGACCGCGCCGAGCGGGGCGTCGGTCGACACGCTCAGCGCCAGCGCCAGGCCGGCCACCCAGGCCAGCTGCAGGATGATGTACACAGTGGACAGTGCGATGGCGAGCAGGCTGTCGCCGAACGAAACCGCGTCACCCGTCGGGCTGATCGCGTCGCCCGCGCCGTACCAGAGCACCCCGACGCCGAGCGACACCAAGGGCAGCAGCACGAGCGCGAACGCCGAGAGCAGTCCCGACACGATCGCCTTCTGCCGCAGCACCCGCTGCCGCGGCACCGGCACGGCCAGCAGGTACTTCAGGCTCGACCACGACGCCTCGCTCGCGATGGTGTCGCCGAAGAACAGCGCGACGATCATCGGCAGCAGGAACGTCCCGGACACGAACAGCGCCAGCACGACGAAGTTCGGCGCGGACGCCGTGGCGAGGTCGACGAAGCCGCCGCTGCGCCGGTTCGGGTTCGACTGCCCGAGCTGGAACGCGATCACCAGGATGAACGGCAGGATCGCGACGAACCCGAGCAGGAACTGCGTCCGCCGCCGCTTGAGCTGGCGCCGCAGCTCGACGCCGAGCCGCAGCGTCCGCCGCGCGGAGTAGCCCTCGACCGCGCCGTCCGGCCCCACGCCCGCGTGCTCGGCCGACGCGACGTCGCTCAGCTCGTCGAGCGCGTGCGGATCGGTGTGCACCCCGGAATCCGTGTTCATTTCGCCTCCGCGGGAGGAAGTACGTCGGCGGTCACGACTCTTCTCCGACCAGTTGCAGGAACGCGTCTTCCAGCCGGCGCCTCGGCCCGGCCTGCTCCACCGCGACGCCGGCGCGCACCAGCGCGGCCACGCCCTCGGCCCGCGGCAGCTCGCCGAGGTTCGCGTGCACGAGCTCGCCCTCGACGTCGACGTCGGTGACACCGCTGAGCGCTTTGAGCGCCGCGGCGGCCGCGGCCGGGTCGTCGACCCGGAACGTCGCCTCGCCACCGGCCGCGGCCAGCTCGCCGACCTCGCCGGAGGCGACCAGCGAGCCGCGGTGCATGACCACGACGTGCGTGCAGGTCTGCTCGACCTCGGCCAGCAGGTGGCTGGACACCACCACGGTGCGGCCGGTCGCGGCGTACCGCTTCAGCACCTCGCGCATCTGGTGGATCTGGGGCGGGTCGAGCCCGTTGGTCGGTTCGTCGAGCACCATGAGCTCCGGCAGGCCGAGCATCGCCTGGGCGATCGCCAGCCGCTGCCGCATGCCCTGGCTGTAGGTCCGCACCCGGCGTTCGACCGCGTTGCCGAGCCCGGCGATCTCCAGCGCCTCCGCGAAGTGCGCCTTGTCGGCCGGACGCCCGGTCGAGGCCCAGTACAGCTCGAGGTTCGCCCGGCCGGACAGGTGCGGCAGGAAGCCCGACCCTTCGACGAACGAGCCGATGCGCGAGAGCACCGGCGCGCCCGGGGTGATCTTGTGCCCGAACACGCGGATGCTGCCCTCGGTCGGCGTGATCAGGCCCATCAGCATCCGCAGGGTGGTCGTCTTGCCGGCGCCGTTCGGCCCGAGCAGGCCGAGCACCTGGCCCGGTTCGACGCGGAACGAGAGGTCCTTCACCGCGACGAACCCGCCCGCGTACTGCTTGCGCAGGCCCTCGATGACCAGCGGAGTCGTCGCGAGCCCCGGGTCGACGTCAGTGGCGCGACGGCGGCGCAGGGCGGCGAAGAGCACCGCGGCGAGGCCGATCGCCAGCGTGACGCCGATACCCACCAGCTGCCCGACCGGCGCCGGGGACCCGACGGACTTGCCCGGCACGACCGGCACGGCCAGCGCGGTGCCGCCGGCGAGCCCGATCCGGAACACCGCCGGCGCGGCCGGCGTGGCGTAGCCCTGGTCGGTGGTGCCGACGACGAGCCGCAGCGAGTGCCCGCCCTCGATCGGCCGGACGATGCCGGGCAGCGTCACGGTGACGTCGACCGGGGTGCCGTCGGCGGGCAGCCCGCTCACCCGGAACGGCGCGATGGCGTTGGCCGGCAGCACGCGCGAGCCGTCCTGCCCGACGTCGTAGAGCTTCGCGAACAGCACCGCGTCCGGCTGCGGGTGCGCCGGGTCCGCGGCGACCCGCAGCCGCACGGTGGACGAGCCGCTGACGACGACCTGGCCGTCGAAGGGAGCCGTGGCGAACTGCGCGGCCTGGCCGGGCGGGTCGTTGCTGAACAGCGCGCCGAGCCGCGACGAACTGCTCGCGACGCCGTTGAGGCCGGGGATCCCGCTGACCGCCGCCGGGTTCGCCCCGGCCGGGCGCACCACCGGCTGCTCGGGGCCGCCCAGCGCGAGCAGCCGCCGCTCGGTGGCCGAGCCGTCGAGCCCGGGGTAGGCGGCCGCGGTGACCGTGCGGACCGACGGCGTCCCGTTGGCGCGCAAGGTGCCCTGGACGTCGTAGCTGAAACCGGTGCCCGGGTCGCCGCCGTCCAGCGCCGTCTTCAGGAAGTCGGCGATCTTGGCGCGCAGCTGCGGGCCGGGCTTGCCGCCGTCGTGGCCGCCGGTGTACCAGATCGTCTTGACCTTGCCGCCCGCCGCGGTGATCTGCCGGGCGTTCGCGTCGGACTGGTCGAGGCCGAACAGCGTGTCGCTCTCGCCCTGCACCAGCAGCGTCGGCACGGTGATCTTGCCGGTGACGGACGCTGGGGAAACGCGGCGCAGCAGGTCGACGCTCGCCTGGCTCGCCTGCCCGGTGGTGCCGAGTTCGGTGTAGGCGCGACAGACCGCGGCGGTGAACCGGCCACAGGGATCGGCCGGCGCGGTGCGCGGTCCGCCCGCGCCCGGCGGCCCGGCGGGCAGGGCGGCCCCCGCGGCGGCGGCCGTCCCGGCGGCGCCGGTGGAGCCGGTGTCGGTTTCCTGCCCGGCCTCCGGTGCCTCGGCGGACGGCGAGCCGCTCGCCGCGGCGCCCGAGCCGGCCGAGAAGAAGATGCCGGCCCAGCTCTTCTTGAAGACGCCGTCGGTCGAGAAGGCACCGGCGGACGGGGTGCCCGGGGCGGCCGACGCGGGGGTCGCCGCGTTCGGGATCAGGCCCTGGGCGAGGTCGTTGTAGGTGATCACGGGCGCGATCGCGTCGACGCGCTTGTCCGTACCGGCCAGCAGGAGCGACAGCGCGCCACCGTAGGAGGCGCCGGTGACGGCGACCTTCGGGTCGCCCTTGGCGTCGAGCGTCACCTGGTGCTGCGCGACGAGCCGGTCGATCAGGCGGCTCGCGTCGGCGACCTCGCCGTCCGGATCGTTGAGCCCGATCTTGCCGGTGCTCTTGCCGAAGCCGCGCGCGGACCACGTCATCACGACGAAACCCTTCCGCGCGAGCTCGCGGGCGTCGTCGGCGACGCTGTTCTTGTCGCCGCCGAAGCCGTGCGCGAGCAGCACCGCCGGTGCCGGCACGGTCGCGGGCAGGTAGGTGGTCGTGTCGATCTTGACCTGCTCGGCCGAGCCGGGGGCGGCGGGCAGGTCGAGCAGGGCGTCCTGGGTGGGCACCGCGGGCGGGGCCGTGTCGCGCGTCGCCCAGAGGACGGTCGCGGCGGCGAGCACCGCCACGACGGCGCCGAGCGCCGTGAGCCGGGCTCGGCGGGTGCGCGGGAGCGGGAGTCGGGGCACGACGTGACCGTATGTGAAGTTTCCTGAGAGTGTTCTCCGCGGCTCACAGTGATCACACGTTTCGGACCACCTGGTGGACCGAGGTGACCGGAATTACACGACCAACCCGGTGACGTGCGCGATCCCGGCTGGCGCTCGGGTGGGGGGAACCGGCAAACTGGACGCGCTGTGAGGGGAGTATTCCTTCGCGGCGGTGTCGTCAGCACGGTGGCCCTGCGCCCCCGGCACCGTCGGCCGGTGGTTTCACCGGCGGGAGAGACCTCCGGTTAGTTGCTGCTGCGCACTATCCGGAGGTTCTGGTTCCATGACTGTCCCCCTGTGGCTGTGGATCGCCACGATCGGTGGCCTGCTCGCGCTGATCGCGCTGGACCTGGTCATCGTCGATCGCAAGCCGCACGAAGTGACCACGGGGGAAGCGGCTCGCTGGGTCATCTTCTACGTCTCGTGCGCGATCGTCTTCGGCATCGGCGTGTGGGTCTTCGCCGGGCACGACCCGGGCGTCGAGTTCTTCACCGGGTACATCACCGAGTACTCGCTGAGCGTCGACAACCTGTTCATCTTCATGATCATCATGGGCTCGTTCAAGGTGCCCGCCATCCACCAGCACCGCGTGCTGCTGGTCGGCATCCTGCTCGCGCTCGCCATGCGGAGCGTCTTCATCGCCATCGGCGCCGCGCTGATCGCCCAGTTCGTCTGGGTGTTCTTCCTGTTCGGCGCGGTGCTGATCTGGACGGCGATCAGCATGCTGCGCGGCAAGGGCGAGGAAGAGGAGTACCACGAGAACGCCGTGACCCGGCAGGTCCGCAGGTTCGCCCCGGTGACCGACGACTACCACGGCCACCACTACACGGTGAAGATCAACGGCAAGCGGATGATCACGCCGATGCTGCTGGTGATCGTGGCCATCGGCTCGGCCGACCTGCTCTTCGCCGTCGACTCGATCCCGGCGATCTTCGGGATCACGCAGGAGGCATTCCTCGTCTTCACCGCCAACGCCTTCGCGCTGATGGGCCTGCGTCAGCTGTACTTCCTGCTCGGCGGCCTGGTGACCAAGCTCGTCTACCTCAGCTACGGCCTAGCGGTGATCCTCGCCTTCATCGGCGCGAAGCTGTTCCTGCACGCCCTGCACGAGTACCACGTCGTCCCGGACTGGCTGGACATCAACAACTGGATCTCCCTCGGCGTGATCGTCGTCGTGCTGACCGTGACCACGGTGGCCAGCCTGGCGAAGGCCCGGCGCGACGAGCGCAAGCAGGTCGCCGCGTGATCGAGTACCCGTAAAACTCGTTCGCATCGCTAAGGAATCGGGTACGGTCGGGACGTGCGTCCTGCCGACATCGAAGTCCTCGTCGTCCCCGGCCGTCCCGCCCTGCGCGGAAACCTGCTGCTCACGGCGATCAAGAGACCGGATCTCACAGCGAACGCCACCCACAGCGCGGTGCGGCGGGTGGCCCTCGACGGCGGCGAGGCCGCGTGGACCCACGGTCCGCGCGACTCGGCCCCGGCCATCTCTCCGGACGGGCGCTGGGTCGCGTTCCTCCGCGCTGGAGAGGGCAAGGGCGCCGACGGCAGCCCGCAGCTGCACGTGATGCCGTCGGACGGAGGGGAGGCCCGCCGGCTGACTTCGCTGCACCTCGGGGCCGGGGAGCCGGTGTGGGCGCCGGATTCGCGGCGGATCGCGTTCACCGCGCGCGTGCCCGAGGCCGGCCGCTACGGCACGCCGGACGCCGACGGCGAGACGCCGGAGCCGGCCGCCGAGGCGCCGCGCCGGATCACCCGGATGGATTACCGGATCGACGACGTCGGTTTCGTGCGCGACCGCATGCAGCGGCTGTTCGTCGTCGATGCCCTCGAGCCCGGGGACCTCGAGCCGCTGACCGGCGACGGGTTCGACGCGGCCCACCCGGTCTGGACGCCGGACGGCACGCGCGTGGTCTTCACCGCCCCGCCGGACTGGGGGGCGGCCGAGAGCGACGCGCGCGACATCTGCGCGATCTCCGCCGGGGGCGGCGAACCCGAGGTCGTCGTGCGCTGCGAGGGGTACTCGGAGCGCCCGGTGTTCGGCGCCGACGGCACCCTGTTCTACTTCGGACAGTCATTCGACGAGCACCACGAGGCCGTGCCCACCGGCCTCTACGCGGCGACGCCCGAATTCGGGGCCGGCCCGGTGAAGGCCCGGCGGCTCACCGACGCCGAGACCGTGGACTGCGAAGCGGCGGCCGGGCCGCCGGCTCCGCGTGGGGACGACGTGCTCGTGGCGGTCCGCAACCGCGGCGCGGTGGAACTGCGCGCGGTCGCCGTCGACGCCGTCGAAGCCCCGCTGGCCGACCTCGCGGTGGTCCACGCGGACCAGGCCGCGGTCCGCTCGTTCGCCCTGGACGGCTCGGTGCTGGTCGCGGTGATCGCGACGCCGTCGACCGCGGGCGAGCTCGTGCTGCTGGGCGACGGCGGCCCGCGCGTGCTGACCGACTACTCGAAGCCGTTGCGGGACAAGGGCATCCGGCCGATGATCGAGCTGGAGACCACCGCCCCGGACGGCTACCCGGTGCACGGCTGGCTGGTCCTGCCCGAGGGCGAAGGCCCGCACCCGGTGTTGCGCGTGGTGCACGGCGGCCCGTTCACCCAGCAGGAGTGGGCGGTGTTCGACGAGGCACAGGTGTACGCGTCGGCGGGCTACGCGGTGGTGGTCGGCAACCCGCGCGGGTCGGCGGGCTACGGGCAGACGCACGGCCACGCGATCACGCACGGCTTCGGCACCGTCGACGTCGACGATGTCCTGGCGCTGCTCGACAAGGCACTGGAACGCCCGGACCTGGACGCCTCCCGCGTCGGCATCATGGGCGGTTCGTACGGCGGGTTCATGACGAGCTGGCTGGCCGCCCACCACGGCGACCGCTTCAAGGCGGCGTGGAGCGAGCGCGCGGTCAACGCGTGGGACTCGATGCTGGGCAGCTCCGACATCGGCTACATGTTCGTCGACGCCTACATCGGCTCCTCGCCGGAAGTGCAGCGCGACCGGTCGCCGCTCTCGTACGCGGCGCAGATCGAGATCCCGTTCGCGGTGGTGCATTCGGAGCAGGACTGGCGCTGCCCGCTGGAGCAGGCGGAGCGGATGTTCGTGGCGCTGCGCCGCGCGGGCGCGCCGGCCGAGATGCTGATCTTCCCCGGCGAAGGCCACGAGCTCAGCCGTTCGGGCCGCCCGCGGCACCGGGTCCAGCGCTTCGAGGCGGTCCTGGAGTGGTGGGCGCGGCACCTGTGACGCGCGGCTTGGTCTGC
This sequence comes from Amycolatopsis sp. NPDC005003, assembly GCF_053600695.1. Taxonomy (NCBI): domain Bacteria; kingdom Bacillati; phylum Actinomycetota; class Actinomycetes; order Pseudonocardiales; family Pseudonocardiaceae; genus Amycolatopsis; species Amycolatopsis sp. NPDC005003. The sequence goes on from NZ_JBSGAI010000013.1 coordinate 149,696, forward strand.
TTCGACGTCGACGGCACCCTCGTCCCGGGCACCAGCTCGTGCGCGTGGGTGGCCGCCGCGTTGGGGCACGAGGCCGAGCTCGTCGCCGCCGAAGCGGCCTACGTCGCGGGGACGATGACCAACCAGGAAGCGTCGGTCATCGACGCCCGCGGCTGGGCGGGGCACACCGAGGCGGAGATCGCGGCCCGGCTGGCGACGCTGCCGCTGGTCGACGGAATCGCCGAGACGGTGACCTGGTGCCGCGACCATGATCTGCGCCCGGTCCTGACCACGCTCGCGTGGACGCCGGTGGGCCGGCTGCTCGCCGCGCGGTTCGGGTTCGCGGCGTACTGCGGCCCGGTGCCCGAAGCCGTCGGGGGCCGCTACACCGGCCGCGTCGCCGAGCACTTCGACGAGTACGGCAAACGGGACTTCGCACTCGCCCAGGGCTTCGCGCCGGAGCGGTGTGCCGCGGTCGGGGACAGCCGGTCGGACCTGCCGCTCTTCGCCGCCGTCGGAACGAGCATCGCCTTCAACGCGACCCCGGCCGCCCGGGCGATCGCCACCCATGTCGTCGACGGGCCGGACCTGCGGGCGATCATCCCGCTGCTCGAGGCTCAGTTCAGCAGCGTGTAGTTGAGCTCTTCGCAGACCCGCCCCAGCGGGACGTCCAGGCCCGGGTGGTCCAGCGGCAGCAGCACGTCCGGCGCGATCGGGAGCGCGGCGCCCGCCGGCGGGTCCCACAGGCAGATCGCGGGATCGCCGGAGTCCATCGACGAGCGGTACCAGAGGCCGTCCAGGTCGCTGAACGCGCCGCGGATCGCCCGGGCCCACGCCTGCGTCAGCTTCTTCGGCCCGCTGGAGATCTCCTGGGAGGCGCCCACCCGCGTCGGCCAGAGGCCGGTCAGGTCGAGCAGGCGCAGGGTGCGCGTCGGGCGGACGACGACCAGCCGGGGACCGCGGGTGCGGCGGTCGACCGTCGAACTGGTCTGGAAGACCTCGGCGACCGACGTGCGCACGGTGAGGCCGAAGTAGAGGACGCCGTTCGCGGGATCGGTGACCGGCGCACCGCCGCGGCCGGGCGTCTGCTGGTCGAACCGGCCGTGCGGGAGCGGGCCGGTGTAGCGGAACGAGTTCCACTGCTGGGGGTGTCTGCCGTGCGCGGTGAAGATCCGCACGAGCCTGGTCGCGGGCTGGACCGTCACCACGTCGTCGGCGCGGTTCAGCTGCCGGACCAGGACGGATCGGGCGGGCGGCAGCGGGAGCCGGGCCATGGGTAGGGGGTGGTCCGTCCTTGTCGGTGATCTTGCTCGGGAGGGTCCAGCCTAGAGCGGAGTGCCGAGCGTGGCGATGAGGCGGGCGACGTGGTCCGGGTCACCACCGGAGAGGAGCCATTGGCGTGGCGTCGCGGCCTGGTCGTTGATGACGAGATCGGCCTGCGGGGTGCTCATGAAGGCGGCGACGACGAGCGCGGGCTGGTCCTCGGGCAGCGCCTTGAGCACGACTTCGAGGCCGGGCAGCACGCCCGAGCCGGCGAACTGCCACGCGGGGAGCCGCCACCCGCCGTCCTTCCAGCCGGTCAGCCGCCCTTCCTTCAGGCGATGCCGGATCCGGCTGTCGTCGACCCCGAGGGTCTTGGCGGCTTCGTTGACGCTGAGGGCGCCTTCGGCGAGCACGGCGTGGGCGGCGACGGTGCGCGCCCGGAAGTCGGGTTCGTCTTCGCGCCGCGGGGAGAGATCCAGGCCGACGTCGGTGAGCGCGGCGCGCTGGTCGGCCGAGAAGTAGTGCGAGGGATCCGGATTCGGTGGCGACAGTCTGCGTGCGGCGTCTTCGACGAGAGTGAGGAACTCATTCGCGTCGACCTTCAGGCCCGCCTTGGCGAGGATGTTCTCCAGCGCTACAGACATGTGGCTCAGGTTAACCCGAAACAGCGCGGATGTGCGGGTTCGTGCGCTTTCTTGCCCTGTCTGTGGGTGAATTCACCACAGATCGACACTTAGGGCACATCATCCAACACGTTGAGTAGGCAACTTCTCGACAGTTTCCCTGGAACGGCCGCGGTTGTCCAGCCCTGCTCCGGCTTGACACTGCGTGCGCGCGGACCTACGTTCCGGAAGAGTAAACGATTTCCGCTCCGTGGCCACAGGACCCGGCGTTCCGGCGCCGGTGATGGGGGACACAGGGGGTGGGGCGTGCCTGGGGGCCCGGCACGAGCCGGCCCCCAGGCACGTCGTCGGCCCCAGCTCGGCGACCCGACTCTCTGGGTACGCCAGCCGACCCTTCGGGTGCGTGGGTCGACTCTCTGGGTGAGTGGGCCGACCGTCCCGGCACGCCGGCCTGCCCTGGCGGGCGGACGCCCTGTCCTGCTCGTGTCAGCGGCGGGAGCTCTTCCGGACGATGAGCCGGGCTTCGAGCGTCGTCGTGGTTGCGTCGCGGCTGCTGTCGGAAATGCGGGCGAGCAGGAGCTGGGCCGCCACGCGGCCGACCTCGTACGCCGGCTGGGCGACCACCGTCAGGGGTGGGTCGATCAGCGTCGTCCACGGTGCGTCGTCGAACGACACGATGCCCACGTCGCTGCCCGGGCGCAGGTCGCGGGCCGCGAGGGCCTCCAGTACCCCGATCGCCATCGTGCTGTTCGCGACCAAGAGCGCGTCCGGCGGCGACGGCTCGTCGAGGAGTTCCAGCGCCGCCAGCCGGGCGCCCTCGGCGCGGTATTCCGCCCGGCGGAACAGGACGTTCTCATCGCCGACGACATCGGCGTACCCCGCCAGACGGTCTTCGGCCGTGCGGACGCCCGAGGGCCCGGTCAGGCAGCCGACGCGCCGGTAGCCGCCGTCGAGCAGGTGGCGGGTGGCTTCGGCGGCCGCGTGGCGGGTGTCGACCAGCACCTGGTCGCCCTCCGCCGCCTGCAACGGCCGGTCCACCGCCACCAGCGGCGTGCCCTGGCGGCGAAGGCCCTCGACGTTCGTCGACCGGCCGGTGGGCGACAGCACCACGCCGGCGACGCGCTCCTGCAGCGCGACCTCGATGTAGCGCCGCTCCTTGTCCTCGTTTTCGTCGGAGTTGCAGAGGACCACCGAATACCCGGACCGCTGCGCGAGGTCCTCGACGCCCCGCGCGATGGCGGTGAAGAACGGGTTCTCGACGTCGGAGATGATCAGCGCGAGCACCGCCGTCTCCTGACGGCGGAGGTTCCTGGCCAACCCGTTCGGGTGATACCCGAGCTCGGCGGCCGCCTCCTGGACCCGCGCGGCGAGGGTGGGGTCCACAGTGGACTTTCCGTTGAGCGCGCGCGACACGGTCGCCGTGGAGACGCCGGCTCTTGCCGCGACGTCGCTGATGGTGGCCACACGCCCTCCCTGATCACTCGTCGAGGGGAGAATAGCGCTCTTGGTAGTCGTTTACCGTCCGCTTACCTTTTTGGGTGAACAGCCACTTCCGGTTGACCGTAGGGGTTACGCCGAACGGAGTCGATCACGCACGGCAACGTCCACAGTGGAGAGTGCACCGAAGTGGCGGCGCGGCGTGAGGCCGGTCAGCGCCCGGCACTCGCGGCTGAGGTGAGCTTGATCGGCATACCCCGCGGCGGCGGCCAGCGCGGCCAGGGTGGGGGCGAACGGAGCCAGCGCGACGGCCCGCTGGAACCGGCTGACCCGGAGGTAGGTGGCCGGCCCGTACCCGACGGCTTGGACGAACCGCCGCCGCAGCCGCCGCTCGCTCACCGCGCCGGACAAACTCGGAGCCCCGGCCCGCTCCGCCACGAGATCCGCCGGATCGGCAACGGCGCCGGTGCCCCTCGGCGCGGCGGAAACCGGCCGGGTGAACATGGTTCGGGCCGCGTCGCCGACCCGCGCCACCCCCGCATCCAGCCGCGCGATCAACTCCGTCACCGCGAAATCCGGTGGCGCCAGGTCCGCCACCCGCTCGGCCACCGCGGAAACCGGCGACAACACCCCCTCCACCAACCGCTCCGCCACCGGCCGCCCCCACAGCTCGGCCAACGGCACCCGCCGGTCCCGCAGCTCGTCCGCCGCCACGCCCAGTACCGCCGCCGCCCGGCCCGGCACGAACCTGACCCCGGTCAACACCCCCTCCGCCTCCGAAGACCACGCCGCCGTGTCCGGCCCCGCCACGAACGCCGAGCCGTCACCCACCACCAAGTCCACGCAGCCGTCCGGGACGATCCGCTTCGGGCCCTCCGAAGCCGATCGCCACACGCATCTCGCGACGCCCCGCACCACCGCCGGCGCCGCCACCTCCTCGTACACACCCCGATCATCCCCCTCGGGTCCGACAAAAACCGGCGCCGAGGCAGCCACCCGTCCGGGTGAACATCGAACTTTCCGCGAGGAGCTGCTAACGCCCCGTCAGGTCACGGCGAGATAGAGGTCGACGCACTCGACGGAAGTGCGCGGGACGAGAGAAGACCTCTCCATGGGCGTTCCCACCGCGACCCGGCACCGGCGCGACCGCGCCGGGCGGGCTCGGTCGGCCGGCAGCTTCGTCGTCGTCCTCGGTGTGCTCGCCGCGGCCTTCGCGGTGACCGCCCACGTCGTGCCCCGGTCCGCCCGCGGACCCGCGGCCAAGGAAGAATCCGCGCCGGTCGCCCCGGCCGCGGTCCGCACCGTCAACCACAGCGTCGTCTACGAGCTGCTCGGCGCGCACGGCGCCCGCAACGTCACCTACGCCGCCGCGGGCTCGACGCTGACCCAGCAGGCCGAGGTCGCGACGCCGTGGTCCACGCAGTTCACCCGGGTCGGACCCGTCGTGCGCACCGAGTTCTACAGCATCGCCGCCCGCAACCCCGGCCCCGGCGCGTTGCGGTGCCGGATCGTCGTCGACGGCGCCGTCGTCGCCGAAAAGACCGAGACCGAGCCGGGGCGCCTCTTCAGCTGCGCCGTCTGAGCGGCAGGATCGGCGGCGTGAACGCCGCGATCACCTTCGGGCCCGCCCTGGTGGCCGTCCTCGCCCTGCTGGCCTTCGCCGGTGCGGCCGTCGTGAAAGCCGGTGGTCTCGGCGAGGGACGCGCGGTGCTGATCGCCGCCGCCCGGGCGGTCACCCAGCTCGCCGCCGTGTCGCTGGTGATCACCGCCGTCCTGCGCTCGGCGCCGCTGACCGGCCTGTTCGTGCTGGTGATGTTCGGGATCGCCGCGGTGACGTCGGCGCGGCGCGTCGGCACGCGCCGGAACCTCCCGTGGACGGCGCTGGCCATCGCCGCCGGCGTCGTGCCCGTGCTCGCCCTGGTCCTCGGCGCCGGGGTCGTCCCGCCGAAGCCGATCGCGGTCGTGCCGATCGCCGGCATCGTGATCGGCGGCGCGATGACCGCGACGTCGCAGGCCGCCCGGCGCGCCCTCGACGAGCTGAAGGCCCGGCACGGCGAGTACGAAGCCGCACTGGCCCTCGGCTTCCTGCCGCGCCCGGCCGCGCTGGAGATCTGCCGCCCGAGCGCCGGGCACGCGCTCATCCCCGCGCTCGACCAGACCCGCACGGTCGGCTTGGTGACGCTCCCCGGTGCCTACGTCGGCGTCCTGCTCGGCGGCGCGGGGCCGCTCCAGGCCGGGACGACGCAGGTGCTCGTGCTGATCGGGCTGCTGGCCGCGCAGGCCTGCTCGATCCTGGTGACCGTGCAGCTGGTCGCGGCCGGGAAGCTCAGCCGAGCGGAGTAGCCAAGTGGGCGGTGTCGTTGAAGCGCCGCACGATCCAGTTGTCGCCGTGCAGCACCAGGTGCGAGATCGACCCGTTGTCGGCGCCGAGGAAGGCGAACCGCTCGACCGCGCGGCCGGCCTGGGCGAACACCTCGCCGATCACACCGCCGTGGGTGAACACCGCGACGCGCCGGTCCGGGTGCGCGGCCGCGATGCGGGTCAGCGCGCCGCGCAGCCGGGCGCCGAACCGCTCGTCGGACTCCGCGCCCGGGATCACGTCCCAGCGCTGCTCGGTCCACAGCCGGTCGACGATCGGGTGACCGTCGGTGGTGTACTTCCGGAACAGGCCGTTCTCCCAGTCTCCCAGGTGGATCTCGCGCAGGTCCGGCTCGACGACCGGCGTGAGCCCCAGCTTCTCCGCCAGCGGCGCGGCCGTCTGCACCGTGCGGCGCAGCGTCGTCACGTAGATCGCGTCGATCCGCTCCCCGGCGAGCCGGACGCCGACGCGCTGGGCGTGGTCGCGGCCTTCCGGGGCGAGGTCCGGGTCGGCCTGGCCGTCGACGAGGTCGAAGGGGGCGTCGCCGCGCGCCGGAGCGGACTCGCCGTGCCGGACCAGGAAGATCTCCGTCGAGCCCGGGGGTGGGCTGAAGCGGTGCTGGCGGTACTCGATCTCCTGCTCCGGGGTGCTCATGCTTCGACGGTACAGCGGCGCGAAGCGCCTCCGTTGAGGGTGGTGGCGGGGAGGAAGGTGGAGATCAGCCCAGCTGCTTGTCCACGAAGCACCATCGCCACGTCTCGCCCGGCTCGAAGCTGCGCATGACCGGATGGCGGGATTCGTGGAAGTGCTGGGTCGCGTGGCGGCGCGGCGAGGAGTCGCAGCAGGCGACGTTGCCGCACTTCAGGCACATCCGCAGGTGCACCCACGTGGTGCCCTCGGCGACGCAGGCGGCGCAGCTGTCGGCCGAGCTGGGGTCCTTGTCCACCCACTCGTGGGCCAGGTGCTTGCACGAGCCCGCCGTCGCGGCCGGGGTGCGCAGCTCGCGGCCCTCGGTGTCGGGCTCGGCCTCGTCGCGGTCGAGCATGGACTCCTCGATGTCGAGCCGCTCCAGGACCTTGCGCAGGACGTCGTCGTCGGCGCTGCCGCTGTCGCGGGCCTTGAGGAACTGGTCGCGCTCGACCTCCAGGAGCTCCAGCCGCAGCCGCCGGTAGGCGTCGCTCGGCGTCTCGGCCAGCGCGCTCTGCCGGCCGAGCTGCTCCCACGCCGAGTCGGCGCGGTGCTGCAGGCGGTCGCGCAGGCGCTGGATGATCTCCGGCGGGTCGTCGGGCTGCCGGATCTCCTCCAGCTTGGCCAGCGCCGCCCGGGTCATGTCGTGGAGCACGGCCGCCTCCTGCAGCGCGTCCTCGGCGGGGTCCGGCCGGGGCAGGCGCAGCTTCCGGATCAGCGGGGGCAGCGTCATGCCCTGCACGGCCAGGGTGCCGGCCACGACGACGAACGCGGCGAGCACCAGCACGGCCCGCTGCGGGGTGTCGGCGGGCAGCACGAACGCGGCCGCGAGCGTCACCACCCCGCGCATGCCGGCCCACGCGATGACCGCGGAGTAGCGCCACGGCCAGACCTTCGGCTGGTTCTTCTTCGGCAGCAGCCGCCGCTTCACCCGCTTCACGATGCCGATCCCGGCCATCCACGCCACCCGGGTGAGGATGGTCGCGGCGAGCACGGCGACGCAGATCCAGGTGAGCATGGCCAGCGACAGCCCGCTCTCGCCGACCTCGGCGAGGATCCGCCGCAGCTGCAGGCCGATCAGCAGGAAGACCATGTTCTCCAGCAGGAACTGGATGGTCTGCCAGTTCAGCCGGGACGCCAGCCGCGTCGAACCGGACAGGATCTGCGGTGCCTTGTGCCCGAGGATGAGCCCGGCGATGACGACCGCGAGCACGCCGGAGCCGTGGATCGCTTCGGCCGGGATGTAGGCGATGAACGGCACGGCGAACGACAGCGCGGTGTCGAGCACCGGCTCGTTCAGCCGGGCCCGGATGAACGCGGCCACGAACCCCACGACCAGACCGACCACGGCCCCGCCGATGGCCGCGCGGAAGAAGTCCGCGCCGACCTGCCAGAGGCTGACCGAGCCGGCCAGCGCGGCGATGGCCGTGCGGAGGGCGACCAGCGCGGCGGCGTCGTTGAACAGGCTTTCGCCTTCGAGCAGCCGGATGAGTTTGCGGGGCATCCCGACCCGCCGGGCGACGACACTGGCGGCGACCGCGTCCGGCGGCGCGACGACGGCGCCGAGCGCGATGCCGCCGGCCAGCGGGAGCCCGGGGATCACCGCCCAGGCGACCACGCCGACGCCGAGCGCGGTGAACACGACGAGCCCGACCGACATCAGCCCGATCGCCCCGCGGTTCTTCCGGAAGTCGACCAGCGACGTCTGGATGGCCGCCGAGTACAGCAGCGGCGGCAGCAGGCCGAGCAGCACGACTTCGGGGTCGAGGTGGACCTCGGGCACGCCGGGGACGTACGAGCCGGCGACGCCGACGACGATCAGGCACAGCGGGGCCGACCAGTCCAGCCGCCGCGCCACCGCGCTGACGACGAGGACGGTCACGACCAGCGCCACTATCTCTGCCGCTATGTGCACGGGGTAATCATTACCCGCCCGCCGCGGCGGGTGTCACCTGGCCGGGCCGGACGACACGCGTACTCCGGTGGACGACACGGCCTGCGCTGTGCCGGACGCCGTGTCGTCCATAGGCTGGCGGCGTGACGACGGTGGAGATCACGGCAGGCGCCCTGCGCGGGTCCGAACGGGACGGGGTCCGGACGTTCCTCGGCGTGCCGTACGCCGAACCGCCGGTGGGGGAGCTGCGGTTCCGGGCACCCCGGCCCGCGTCGCCCTGGGCCGGCGAACGCGACGCGACGAAGTGGGCGCCCCGGGCGCCGCAGCCCGAACTGACCGGGCGGGGCTTCACCGGCGACGAGGACTGTCTGTACCTGAACGTCTACGCGCCCGCCGCGCCCGGCTCGTACCCGGTGCTGGTGTGGATCCACGGCGGGGGCGGTGTGATGGGCGCGCCGCACCAGTTCGACGCGTCCGCGTACGCGCGGCGAGGGGTCGTCGTCGTGACGATCGCCTACCGGCTCGGCGTGCTCGGGATGCTGCACCTGCCCGGTGTCGCCGACTCCAACTTGTCCCTGCGCGACCAGGTCGCGGCGCTGGAGTGGGTGCGGGACGACATCGGCGCCTTCGGGGGCGACCCCGGCCGCGTCACCCTCGCCGGGCAGTCCAACGGCGGCCGCACGGTGGGGACGCTGCTGGCCGTGCCCGCCACCCGTGGCCTGGTCCACCAGGCGATCGTGCAGAGCGGCACCGGCGTCGGCTCGGTCGTGCACACCCCGGCCGAGGGTGCGGCCGTGGCCGAAGCGGTCCTCGCGGAGCTGGACGCGTCGCCGGATGACCTGGCACGGCTGCCGGTGACGCGGATCCTCGAGGCGCAGCAACGCGTTTCGGCGGGTTCGGGCACCAAGGTGACCTACCGGGTGGTCGTCGGCGACGAGCTGCTGCCCCGGCGGCCTCTGGACGGCGTCCGCGAAGTCCCGCTGCTCATCGGGACGACGGCCGACGAGGAAGACCTGTTCAGCTGGCTGCAATCGGGTGGCGCGAAGCTGCTGGGCGTCGGCTCCACGATGCTGACCCCCGAGAAGGTCGAGAAGGCCGTCGCGGCGTATGACGACCTGTTCGGCCGGCCGGAGGACCAGCTCCGCAACCGCGTGCTGACGGCGGGGGACTGGTGGATCCCGGCGATCCGGTTCGCCGAGCGGCAGCCGGACGCCTGGATGTACCGCCTGGACTGGCGGATCGCCCCGCGCGGCCGTGGCCTGGGCGCGGTGCACGGGCTCGACCTGCCGCTGATGTTCGACGACATCCGGAACAAGAACTGGCGGTTCCTCTTCGCCGGGCGGACGTTCCCGGCCGAGCGGATGCAGGCGGTGGCGACGGAGATGTTCGACGCGTGGGTCCGCTTCGTCGCGACCGGCGACCCGGGCTGGCCGCGCTACACGACCGCGGACCGGGTCACCCGCCTCTTCGACGACGTGAGCACCACGGTGTCGGACCCGGACCGCGAGCAGCGCCTCCTCTGGGACTGAGCCGGGGCGGCCGTCAGACCGCCCCGGCTCGGACCTACACGGTGATCTTGTCGAGGTTCGGGCCGCCGTTGGCGGTCGTCGCGGTCGTCTTGATCTTGTTCGTCCCGGCGGTCAGGGTGACCGGGACCGTGACGGTCTGCCACGTGTCCCAGTTGCCCGTGCCGCCGAACGCCACGGCCGCCGCCACTTTCGTGCCGTTGACCGTGATGTCCATCGGCCGGTTCGTCGTGGTGCCGTTGGCGAACCGCAGGACCACGTTCGCCGGCCCCGCCGCGGCCGCGTCGACGCTGAACTCCACCGCGCTGCCGACCGCGTTGTCGTAGTTGACGAACCCGCTGCCGGTGAAGCCGGTGTGGTTCGACTCCACGACCCCGTTGGTGATCGACGCGTCCTCGGCCTGGTGGTCGGCCGGGGTGCCCGGGTCGACCGAGCCGTCCGCCGGGATCGTCTTCGTCCCGGTGTTCCAGCCCGCGACCCGCACCGAGGGCGCGGCTCCGCGGAGGTCCGCGGTCCGGTACGTCGCCGTCAGCGTCGTCGACTCGCCCGGCCAGAGGCTGACCTGGTTGTCGGTCCACCGCACCGGGAGCACCGGTGCGCCCGCCGCGCCGACCACGTGCGCGTCGACGAAGAACGCCGGGATCTTGCCGGTCGAGGTGTTCTTCAGCGTCACCTTGGTCGTCGTGGTGCCGTCGCCGTTCGTCGTCGAGGTCGCCGACGACCCGAGCGTCACCTGGGCCAGGCCGGTCAGCCCGGACAGGTCCGCGTACGCCGACTGCGGGGTGTAGTACCAGTCGCTGTTGCCCCAGTCGAGGGTGTCGGCCTTGGTGGACAGCCAGTACACGTTCCGGCTGACCTCCTTGCCCGACGCGTCCGTGAGCACCAGCTTCGCCAGGTACGTCGTCGACAGCCCGCTCACCGAACCGATGGTCAGCGCCGTCGTCTTGGCGCCGTCACCGCCCACGGACACGGCCTTGGACTGGTCGAACTTCGCTGTGCCGTCCAGGTTGAACAGCTGCACGCGAGCGGTCAGACCGGACACCGCGTCGTGATCGTGGTTGACCACGACGACCGACTTGGTGTCGTAGGAGTACTGGATGTGCAGCGGCTCGTTCGCCTTCTTGGCCCCGAAGTACGAGCCGTTCTGGTCGAGGTAGGCGTCGAACAGCTGCCAGTGCAGCGACGTCCAGCCGCTGTTGAGCATCCAGTAGATGATCCCGGTGGCCGGGTTCGAGCCGTCGCTGAAGTTGCGCGAGTGCGACTCGAACTCGGCGCGGACGTTCTCGTACTGCGCCAGCTGCGCCTTGCGGACGAAGTCGTCTAGGCTCGACGGCTTGCCGTACCGGCTGGTCAGCGCGTTGCCGAAGAGCATCAGGTTGGCGAACGTCGAGGACGAGGACCGGTGGTACTGCGCGGTTTGCGGGCTCTTCCACATCGTGTCGAGCTCACTGGACGACATCATCCGCTTGAGCGTGTCCATCGTCGGGATGTCCGGCCCGGCGCTGGTCTCGGAGTTGAAGCTCCACGCGCCGCCGAGGTCGTTGTGCGCCTTGTCGTACCAGTAGTTCGGCGGGACGTAGTCGTACGGGCCGTTCATCTTCATCCCGGACGACCCCAGCTGCGGCGACGACTTCGCCGACGCGGCCGGGACCACCGGCGTCGCCCAGTCCGCGGCGGACAGCGCGTCGAGGTAGTTCTTCTCGATCGTCGCGTCGGGGGCGAAGTCGCTGCCGATGAGGAAGGAGATCACGCTCGGGTGGTCGCGCAGCCGCTCGGCCTCCGCGGTCATCGACGCCTTGGCGACCGGGTAGTCCGCGGCGGTCCAGGGATCACCCTTCTCGTCGCCGTTGACCTGGCCCTCCCACTTGTCACAGCACTCCCAGCCGGGCAGCGTCAGCACGCCCATCCGGTCGGCGAGGTCGAAGAACTCGTCCGGCTCGATGTGCCCCTCCAGGCGCACGGTGTTGAGCCCGAGGTCCTTGACGTAGGCGAGCTTGTCGGCCGCGTACTGGGCGTTCCAGCGCAGGAACAGGTCCGGCGAGTAGCCGCCGCCCTTGATCAGCAGCGGGCGCCCGTTGATCGTGTAGGACCGGCCGCCGCTGGCGTTCTTGTTCGCCGTCACCGTGCGCACGCCGAAGCTGGAGTGCGAGGAGTCCGACGCCGTGCCGCCGACGCTCGCGGTCAGGTCGAGGTCGTAGAGCGGCTGGCCGCCCATCCCGGCCGGCCACCAGACCTGCGGGTTGTCGATCCCGATCACCGGGAACGTGACCGTTTTCTTCTCCTTGGCCGCCAGCGAAACCGATTGGCTGATGGCCTTGCCCGCCACCGTGCCGGACACCGTCGCCGAGACGGCCGCCGCGGAGTCGTTGCGGACGTCGGCCTTCACCGTCAGATCGGCGTGGCTCGTCCCCGTCAGCTTCGTGACGACGTGGCCGCCGCGCAGCGCCACCGGGCCGCTGCGCCGGACCAGCACGTCCCGCACGATGCCCATGTTCTGGTCCGGCGGGGTCTGCGCCCAGTCGATCCAGCCCATCGACAGGTCCTTGTTCGGGTCGTTCGGGTAGACCTTGAACGCGACGCTGTTCGTGCCCGCCTTCACCAGGGACGTGATGTCCAGGTCGTGGCGGGTGTAGGCGCCGGTGACCTGCGTCTTGTCGGCCACGCGCGTGCCGTTGACCCAGACGTCGGCCTTCGACAGCACGCCGCTGAAGTCGAGGTAGGTGCGCTGGGTGGTGTCGGCGATGGTCAGGTCGGTGCGGTACCACCAGGGGACCTGGAAGTCCGCGGTGGGCACGTTCTTCATGTTCGTCGAGTAGAACGGGTCGGCGTACTTGCCGTTGGCGAGCAGGCCGGCGTAGACGGTCGAGCGCGGGCCGACCGGGTACCAGCCGGAGGTGTTGTAGCCGGGCTTGGACACCGCGGAGTCGTCGCCGACCTGTGCGGACGTCTGGATGAGGAAGCCGGGGACCGCGGTCGCCGGTGCCGCGGCCGCGACGACCGCCTCGACCGGTTCCTGCCCGGTCGCGGCCGGGACGGTCGCCCCGGTCGCCGCGACGGCCAGCACGGCCGCCGCGAGGAGAGTCCGGGTTCTTCTCTGCCGATAGCTCACTAGCGCGCCTCCTAGGCACCACGGCGGCGGGGGACAGCGGACCATCGTTAGGGAACTTTCCTAACAATTGTGACGATCGTAGCGGCCCGGTCACGTCGGGAACAGGGCCGTTTCGTCAGACCCGGGCGGCCTGCCACGCCGCGGCGGCGCGCAGGGCCAGCAGGAGCGGCAGGGAACCGTCTTCCCAGAGCCGCTGAGGAAGTGCTTCGCTGAGCGGGACACCGCCGGCCAGCGCGGCGCCGACGGCGGGGAGATCGACGTCGAACAGGGTCAGGCCGGCGCTGTAGAGCCGTTCGCCGCTGACCGGGCGGCGCCGGGCGACCTCGGCGCTGTCGACCGACAGGGCGGTCAGCCCGAAGAACTCCGGCTTGGCGCCGCGCTCCATCCAGCGCGCGAAGCCGACCACCTTCGTCTCGCGGACGTCTTCGGGGGTGAGGCCGCTCTCCTCGCACAGTTCGCGTTCCATCCCGGCGCGGACCGCGGTGTGCAGGAACCGGCGCGGGCCGCCGTCGGGCGTGCGCAGGTCACGGGGTTCGAGCGAGCCGCTGCCCGAGGGCGCGAGCAGCAGTCCGCTGACCGAGTTGAGCGGCGACTGCCGCACGGTGACCAGCTTGCCGTCGGTGGTGAACGCGACCGTCGAGACGCCGACGAGGTCGGCCAAGGTGCTGCTGCCCAGCTCCCGGAGGGCGCCGGCGGAGTCGGTGAGCTCGGCCTTGCGCAGGTCGTACTCTTCACCGGTTTCGGTGCGGGTGATGCGGAGCGCGGCGAGTTCGTTCGAGCAGACGGCGTCGAAGAACCGCGCCCGGTGCAGCCGGATCGGCGCGGGCCGCGCACCGGCGGCGGGCAGCGGATCGCCGCGCATGCCGACGATCGGGCCGTTGAACAGCAGCCGCCCGCGCGCCCGCAGCGGCAGCACGTGCGGTGCGGTGGCCTTGAGCGACGGCGGCAGCCGGTAACGCTCCTCGGCGACGTCGATGGTGTGCCGTTCCTGCCACAGGTCCCGGTCGATGGCGGCGCTGACCAGCGCCGTCCCGCGGGCGGGCACGGCGAGGTAGGCCGCCTCCGGGTAGGCGGGCGGCGGCGGCAGTTCCGCGGTGGGGAAGGGGGCGGCGATGGTGGTGAACTCGAACCCGGCCCACCGGCGGCGCAGCAGCCGCAGGTCCCGGGTGAAGGTGGCGACGCCCAGCGCGAGCGCGACGACGGAGAGCACGACGCCGACGGCGCTCGGGAGGATGGTGACGACGCCGAGCGCAACGCCCGCCCCGGACGCGGCGAGCGGCCACTCCCGGGCGCCGATGAAGCCGAGGTAGTCCGCCTTGGCCCGGGCGCGGCGCGTCAGTTTTCCCATCGCCGCCTTGTTTAGCACGACACGGGCGGGTTCAGGCCTCGGCGTCGAGATAGACCCAGTGGCCGTCCTCACGCCGGAAGCGGCTGTTCTCTTCGAGGAAGCCGTCCCGGCCCCGGTGGCGGTAGTGCGCCCGGAACTCGACCGTGCCTTCGTTGTGCAGCAGCCCGCCCCCGGTGCGGCCGAGGATCTCCAGTCGCGTCCACTCCTGGCCGGGATCGAGCCGCAGCTGCCGCGGCCGGGTGTCCGGGTGCCAGGTGCGCAGCAGGTAGCCGGTGTCGCCGACGGCGAAGGCGCTGAACCGCGACCGCATCAGCAGTTCGGCGGTGGGAGCGGTGAGCCCGCCGCCGTGGAACCGGCCGCAGCAGGCGGCGTAGGACTCGGCGAGGCCGCACGGGCAGGAGGCGGGAGGCATCGGGGAATTCTGCCACGGCCGGTCCCGGTGCCCGGGCGACCATCCACTCCGGACTGTTCCGCCTAATCCGCGTTGACCGGTTTCCCGCTCTCCCGCGCCTCCTGCGCACCCCGCACCGCGAGCCGGTCGGCTCGCTCGTTCTCCGGGTGGCCCGCGTGGCCCTTCACCCACAGCCATTCGACCGTGTGCCCGCCGATCGCCGCGTCGAGGCGCTGCCACAGGTCGGCGTTCTTCACCGGGGCGCGCGCCGCCGTCTGCCAGCCGTTGCTCTTCCAGCGGGGCAGCCACTGCGTGATGCCGTTGCGCACGTACGTGCTGTCCGTGTACACCCGCACCTGCGACGGCCGGGTCAGGCTCTCCAGGGCGCGGATCGGCGCCGTCAGCTCCATCCGGTTGTTCGTCGTCGGCGTGGCCTCGCCGCCGTACAGCTCGCGCTCGTGCCTGCCGTAGCGCAGCACCGCGCCCCAGCCGCCCGGTCCCGGGTTCCCGCTGCACGCGCCGTCGGTGTAGATCTCCACGTCCACGCGGCGACCCTACCGGTCGCGCCCCTCGCCGAACGCTGCCACGCCGGGTTACGGTGAACCTCCGGAGGGGAACCATGGGCGGGCACGACGACAACGCGGAGGGTGCGCTCTTGGCGTACCTCGCCGACGCGGACCGCGAGTACCTGCTCGCCCGCGGCACGCGCCGCCGGTTCCGGGCGAACGCCTACGTGCTGATGGAGGGCGACCCGTCCGACCACGTGCACGTGCTGGTCTCCGGCTGGGTGCGCGTCTCCGCGATCGTCGAGGACGGCCGGGAGCTGCTCTTCGGCCTGCGCGGCCCGGGTGAGGTGCTGGGCGACCTCGCCGCGGTCACCGGGCGGCCGCGGTCGGCGTCGGTGCGCGCGATCGAGCCCTGCACGGCCGTCCAGCTGACCGGCGCGCAGTTCGTCGAGGTCCTGCACGCCCGGCCCGCGATCGCCGTCGCGACGATCAAGACGGTCGCGGCCCGGCTCCGCAACGCCGAGTCCGCGCGGCTCGACGCGGCCGCCTTCGACGTCAGCCGCCGGGTCGCGGCGGTTCTGGTCCGGCTGGCCGAGGAGCGCGGCCGGAGCGTGCCGGAGGGGGTCGTCGTCGACGCGCTGTCGCAGGAGGACATCGCCACGCAGATCGGCGCGGCCCGGCGTACCGTCGCACGGGCACTGCGCGTGCTGCGGGAGCGCGGGATCGTCGAGACCGGCCGTCGCCGCTTCCTCATCCGCGAACTGCGCGTCCTGCGCGCCTTCGCCCGCTCTGAGCCAAACGGCACACAAGAGCCGTGACACGAGGCCTCTGACGGACGGCGCCGACCGGTGATCCTGGAATCCGGCCGGAAAAGAATGCGATGCCACCCGGCCGGATTTCATTTCGAGCGAGGTCGGGGAGCCCGTGCCGTGAACGTCTACTGCAGAATTCTGACCCTGGTGAAATCGGTCTTCGCCGCGTTCTTGGTCGGCGCCGTCGCGGGTTTCGCGGTGGCCGCCGGAAGTGCGGCGGAACCGGCAGCTCCGGCGTTGCACGGCTCCGCGCCGCTTTCCGCCTCGGCCTGGGTACAGCGATGAGGAGGTGTGTCTGATGGAGAGCCACTCGATCTGGGCCCTGATCTTCGGGGTGAACTGACCCGCGGTGCGACCCGGCCGGCCGGCTCGTGGGGGGTCGGCCGACCGGGTATTGCCGAATGTCGACGTCCGTGATCTGTCCTGCTTTCGGAGAACGGGAACTGGTAACGTGGGAAAGCTTGCCGCGCGGGGTCGAGGGGGTGGGACGACGGACGAACACGCCTCCCCGTTCGTACGCGAACTCAACGAACTGCGGCGCGGCCGCGGCCTCGACGCGGCCGATCTGCACCAGCGGATCGGCCCGCTCCTGCGGGCGGCGTGCGCGATCGCCGAAACCGACCAGCCGGCCGCCGCGCGCCAGAAGCTCGTGCTGCGGCTCACCGAGCTGTGCGGGCGGCTGCCGCCGGACCTGAAGCTCGCCGCGCTGGCGGCGCTCGGCCTGCACGAGGACGCCGCGGGCGAGTTCCTCGACCGGCGGATCTCGTGGCTGGCCAGCGTCCTCGACCGCGACCCGCGCACCGCCCGGCGCCGGATCGACCTGGCGTTCCGCCGGCTCGACGAGCTGCTCGGCGCGCCCGCGCCCCGTGGCGACCTGCACCCGCTGGCCGGCTGGTACGTCGAGTCGATGAAGGCGATGCTCCGGCTCGACCGCCACCCGCCGGAACTGCAGGAGGAGCGCCGGATCGTCGCGGAGGTCGACGAGCTCGACGAGCTGGTCCTGCCGTTCAGCGTGCCGGCCGAAGCGGGCAGCGACCCGGTGCCGGACCTCACCGCGGACGCGCTGTACGGCGGCGAAATCGTCGAAGCGCGCCAGGTGTCGGCGAGCCACGCCCAGTTCATCATGCGGCTGCCGAACCCGCTGCGGCTCGGCCAGCGCCACGAGTACGGCATCCGGCTCACGCCGAGGCGCACGGAACTGCGGCCGTACTACGCCATGACGCCGCTGCGCCGCTGCGAGGAGTTCTCGGTGCGGGTCCGGTTCGACCGGGCGGCACCGCCGTCGCGGGTGTGGCGCCTCAACGGCGTACCGGGCCGGGTGGTCGACGACGGCGTCGACTCGGGCGACGCGCTGACCGTCAACCGGGTCGGCGAGGTCTGCCTCGAGTTCCACGACCTGCACCAGGGCCTGAGCTACGGGCTGCAGTGGTCGTTCGAGCCGCGCGGGACCTGAGGCCGGCGTCCGGATGCTGGGACGCGGAATAGCGGCGCGAGCACCGGGTTGGCATGGTCGTAGCCGACGGAAAAGGGGCCCGCGATGAGCACGTTCACGAGCGAGTGGCAGGACTGGAAGGCCCGGCGCGAGACCGACCTGGCCGAGCCGCACGGCTGGCTGGCGCTGGTTTCGCTGGACTGGCTGACCGAGACCCCGCGTGAGTACCCCGGCATCCCGGGCCGCTGGTGGCAGGACGCCGACGCGGCGTACGTCGACCCGGCCGGCGCCCCGCTGGTCCACGAAGGGGAACCGATCACCGAAGTCCGGCGGTTCGAGCTGGTCAACAGCGGCGCGGGCACGCGCGTGTTGTCCGGCGACGTCGAGATCGAGGTGGCCCGCCGCTCGGGGTACCTGATCCGCGTCCACGACCCCAAGGCCGAGGTGCTGCGCGAGTTCCGCGGCGTCCCGGCGTACGAGCCGTCGCCGTCCTGGGTGCTGTCCGGCCGGTTCGAGCCGTTCGACTCGCCGCGCCCGACCACGGTGGGCGCGGTCGTGGAAGGACTGAGCCACGTCTACACGGCGCCCGGCGTCGTCCGCTTCTCCCGCGATGGCGCCGAGCACACGCTGACCGCGTTCAACGGCAAGGACGGCGGCCTCAGCATCCTGTTCACCGACGGGACCAGCGGCGTGACCACCTACGCGGCCAACCGGTCGCTGCCGGTCGGGGCACCGGCCGCGGACGGCTCGGTGACGCTGGACTTCAACCGCGCGGTGAACCTGCCGTGCGCGTTCACCGACTTCGCGACGTGCCCGCTGCCGCCGGCCGGCAACCACCTGCCGTTCGCGGTCGAGGCGGGGGAGAAGACGCCGTACGAGCGCGGCTGACTCCCCCGCCTGCCGCTCAGCGGGATCAGCGGGTTCAGTGGGCGACGTCGATGACGATGCGGTTGGGCCCGGTGAGGGTGAAGACCTTCACCGAGGTCTGCGACCGCACCCCGATCCCGATCGAGGTCTGCGCCTCGAAGTCACCGGTGAGGGCGATGGCCATGACGTTGCGCAGGTTCCGGGTCCGGAACTTCTGCGGCCCGGGGTAGGTGGGGTTGCCGTTCTCGTCGTGCGCGACGAGCGGGAAGCCGGAGACTTCGATGAAGAACTCCCCGGTGAGCCACACGATGTCCCCGGTCGGGTCGGCGGTGAGTTCGTCGGTGAACCGCTGGTTGATCAGGGTGGGCAGGGGCCCGGCCGACAGGTCGAGCACGATCCGGTCGAACCCGGGGTTGAGCCCGGTCCGGATGTTGACGAGGGCGGCTGTGGTGGGCGCGGCTTGAGCCGGGCCCGCCGCGGCGAGCGTCCCGGCGAGCAGCAGCATGACGGCGGCGAGCGCGCGTCTGAGGGTCTTGGACATGATGGGCCTCCTGGCCGAGTGAACCGGTGGAAGTCCCAGCGCTGGGTTTGCTGGTGACGCCCGGTTCGTCCGGTGAGTTGCCCGTGGGCGGGTTTTGACGCCCCAAGCGTTACCCGGCTGCTCCGAACGTGGCCGCCATCTCGGCGGCGCCCGGGGGTGGCTTCGGTGGCTCCGGAGGCTTTGCCCGGCGGCCGCGAGTTGCTAGCTTAAGTGAGTTCAGTTTGGCCCGCTCCCCGTGAGTTCGAACTTCGGCCGGCCCAAAAACTGAATTCGGTTGGCTTGTCGCGTCACGGAGGAGTTGTCGATGTCGTTCGTGCTGATCCACGGCGCCACCATGGGCGCCGGCTGCTGGGACCGCCTGACCCCGCTGCTCGACGGCGAGGTCCTGGCGGTGGACCTGCCCGGCCGCGGCACGCGGGGCGACGTGGACGTGCGCACCGTGACGCTGGAGGACTGCGCCGAGGCCGTGGCCGCCGACGTCGTCCGGCGCGACCTGACCGACGTCGTCCTGGTCGGCCACTCGTTCGGGGGTGTCACCGTGCCCCGGGTGATGGCGCTGGTGCCGGAGCGCATCCGGCGGGTGGTCCTGCTGTCGGCCGTGGTGCCGGACGACGGCACGCGCGTGCTCGACCAGATCGACCCGGGCGTGCGCAGCGCGGTGGAGGAAAGCATCTCGGGCGGCATCTACCGCATCGGCACCGACGCGGCGCGCGCCATGCTCTGCAACGACGCCGACGAGGAGCAGACGGAGTTCATCCTCGCCGGCGTGGTCGACGACGCCGCGGCCCTGCTGACCGAGACGGTCGACCTGAGCGGCTACCGGCTCCCGATCCCGCGCACGTACGTCCAGCTGTCCGAGGACCACTGCTACCTGCCCGAGCTCCAGGCCAGGTCGGCGCGGCTGACGGACGCGGAGGTGGTCACGCTGAAGGCCGGCCACATGGCGATGGTGACGGTGCCCGGCCGGGTCGCCGCGATCCTGAACGCCTGATCGGCCGGTTCCCGCGGCAGGGGCCCGGTGAGCCCCCGCCGCGGAAGATCACCAGCCGCGCTCGCGCCACTCGCCGAGCTTCGGGCGCTCGGCGCCCAGCGTCGAATCGTCCCCGTGCCCCGGGTAGAACCACGTCTCGTCGGGCAGCTCCCCGAAGATCCGCTTCTCGACGTCGTCCAGCAACGACGTGAAGTTCTCCGGCGACGCCGTCTTCCCGACCCCGCCCGGGAACAGCGAATCGCCGGTGAACAGGTGCGGGTGCCCGGCCGGGTCCCGGTACAGCAGCGCGATCGACCCCGGCGTGTGCCCGCGCAGGTGGATCACCGACAACGTGACCTCGCCCACCGTCAGCGTGTCCCCGTGCTCGACCAGGAAGTCCGGCGGCACCGGCAGCGGCCCGGCGTCGAGCGGGTGGGCCGCCGTGTTCGCGCCGTTCGCCCCCGCCACCGCGCCCAGCGCCTGCCAGTGGTCCTGGTGCTGGTGGGTCGTCACCACCGTCTTCAACGACGGCCGGTCCGGGCGGTGGCCGATCAGGTCGGAAATGCGCTCCGGGTCGCTCGCCGCGTCGATCAGCAGCGCCTCGTTCGACGACCGGCACACCAGCAGGTACGCGTTGTTGTCCATCGGGCCGACGGACAGCTTGGTGATGGTGAGCGCGTCCAGGGTGCGGCGGGTGGCGTCGCCGCCCGGGTCGACGTGCCCGGTGTAGGTGTCCACGATGTTCACCGTGCACACGGTAGTCGTTTCGCTCCAAGCGGTTCCACCCGCACAAGCGGGCGGCCGCCCCGCCACGTAGGCTCGGGCGCGAACCCCGCCAGCCCCGACCTCAGGACGACCGTGCCCACCTCCCCGACGCCGCGCCGGATCAGCTGGGACCTCCTCCGGGTCGTCGCCGTCCTGGCCGTCGTCCTCGGGCACGTCACCCATCAGGGCGCGCTCCTGCACCCGGAACTCACCGGGTACCCCTTCCGTGTGACAGCGCAGTTCGGCGCCGCGATCCTGCTGGTGATCTCCGCCTTCTTCGTCTGCGCCAGCCTGCGCAAGGGCAATCCCGGCCGGTGGCTGTGGAACCGCGTCGCGCGCCTGGTGCCCGCGTACCTGGTCGCCGTCCTGGTGACGTACGTCATCACCCGGTGGGCCGCCATCGCCTTCAGCGGCCTGCCCTACCCGCCCGGCGTCACGGGGTTCCTCTTCGGCGTGCCGCCGGGGCCGCCGGCGAACCCCTCGCCGTGGTACATCCCGACCGGGCTGGACCTGGTCGCCAACCTCGGCATGGTGCAGGAGTGGGGCATCCGCTGGGAGGCCTTCTACTACCTCGACGGCTCCTACTGGACGCTGCCGGTGCAGCTGCTGGCCTTCACCGGCGCCGCCCTGCTGTGGCCGCGGTCGTGGCGCACGCACCGGCTGACCGTCGCCCTGCTGTGGACGCTGATCCTGGTCCCGCTCGCCCTGCGCTTCCTCGCCTTCCCGCCCGGGACGGCGAGCCCGCTCGTCGAGACGTTCTACTACGGCCTGGGCCTGCACCGGCTGCACGTCTTCGCCGTCGGCGTCGCGATCTGGCTGTGGGCACGGCGACGGCTCGCGACCTGGCACGCGGCGCTGTTCGTGGCCGCCGCCGTCGCCGCCCAGGACCTGCAGGTGTTCCCGTTCCACGTCGCGCTGCCGCAGGACGCCGAGCGCTGGCCGTCCACGATCGGGTTCGCCGTCCTGCTCCTGCTGGTCTGCCTGGCCGCCCGCGGCCCGGACTGGCGGTTCCCCGGGCTGGCCCGGATCGCCCCGGCCGTCACCTGGTTCGCGGGCATCTCGTATGGTCTTTATCTGGTGCACCAGGAACTGGGTTACATCCTGGCCCGTGCCCTGCTCGACGCCGGTCTGCCCGGCTGGCTGCGGCTTCCCCTGGTGGTCGGCGCCGCCGTGCTGGCCGGCTGGGCGGTCACCGCGGGGGTCGAACGCCCGGCCCACCGGTGGCTCACCAGACGTCGAAAGCCCGAAGAACCGCAGGTCAAGGACGCGGAACCCGTTTTTGTCGGTGGTGGCTCGTAGCATGGTTCGCGGCCACCCGTGCATGCGAAACCGGGTGAGCGACCGCAGCTGTTGAATGACAGCAGAAGAAGACACTGAGAGGACCCTGGCGTGGCTGATCGCCTCGTTGTTCGCGGTGCCCGCGAGCACAACCTCCGCGGCGTGGATCTCGACCTGCCCCGCGACAGCCTGATCGTGTTCACCGGCCTGTCCGGGTCCGGGAAGTCGAGCCTCGCCTTCGACACCATCTTCGCCGAAGGGCAGCGCCGCTACGTCGAGTCGCTCTCGGCGTACGCCCGCCAGTTCCTGGGGCAGATGGACAAGCCGGACGTCGACTTCATCGAGGGCCTCTCGCCCGCGGTGTCGATCGACCAGAAGTCGACCTCGCGCAACCCGCGCTCCACCGTGGGCACGATCACCGAGGTCTACGACTACCTGCGCCTGCTCTACGCCCGCGCCGGCAAGGCGCACTGCCCCAAGTGCGGCGAGGCGATCAGCAAGCAGACCCCGCAGCAGATCGTCGACCAGGTGCTCGCCATGGAGGAGGGCACCCGGTTCCAGGTGCTCGCCCCCGTGGTGCGCGGGCGCAAGGGCGAGTACGTCGACCTGTTCGAGAACCTGCAGCAGCAGGGCTACGCGCGCGTGGTCGTCGACGGCACGATGCACGCGCTCACCGACCCGCCGAAGCTGAAGAAGCAGGAGAAGCACCAGATCGGCGTGGTCATCGACCGCCTGACGGTGAAGGCGGCCTCGCGGCAGCGGCTCACCGACTCGGTCGAGACGGCGCTGCGGCTGGCCGACGGCCTGATCGAGCTCGAGTTCGTCGACCTGCCGGAGAACGACCCGCACCGGATCCGCGGCTTCTCCGAGAACCTGGCCTGCCCCAACGGCCACCCGCTGGCCATCGAGGACCTCGAGCCCCGCTCGTTCTCCTTCAACTCGCCGTACGGCGCTTGCCCCGAGTGCACCGGCATCGGCATCCGCAAGGAGGTCGACCCGGAGCTGGTGGTGCCGGACGACGAGCTGTCGCTGGCCGAGGGCGCGATCGCGCCGTGGGCGGGCGGCCAGAGCGCGGACTACTTCGTCCGGCTGCTCGAGTCGCTGTCGGAGACCATCGGCTTCCGGATGGACACGCCGTGGCGGCGGCTGCCGGCGCGCGCCCAGAAGGCGGTGCTGCACGGCGTCGACGAGCAGGTCCACGTCCGCTACAAGAACCGCTACGGCCGCCAGCGCTCGTACTACGCGAACTTCGAGGGCGTCATCCCGTTCCTCGAGCGGCGCCAGGAGCAGACCGAGTCCGAGTACATGCGCGAGCGGTACGAGGGCTACATGCGCGAGGTGCCGTGCCCGGCCTGCCAGGGCACCCGGCTCAAGCCGGAGATCCTCGCGGTGACGCTGGCGCACAAGACCCGGGGCGACATGTCCATCGCCGAGGTCTGCGGGCTGTCCATCGCGGAGGCGTCGCAGTTCCTCGACGAGCTGGAGCTGGGCCAGCGCGAGGCGATGATCGCCGGCGCGGTGCTCAAGGAGATCCAGGCCCGCCTGCGCTTCCTCCTGGACGTCGGCCTGACGTACCTCTCGCTCGACCGCGCGTCCGCCACACTTTCGGGTGGTGAAGCGCAGCGCATCCGGCTCGCGACGCAGATCGGTTCGGGCCTGGTGGGCGTGCTGTACGTGCTCGACGAGCCGTCGATCGGCCTGCACCAGCGCGACAACCACCGCCTGATCGAGACGCTGACCAGGCTGCGGAACCTCGGCAACACGCTGATCGTCGTCGAGCACGACGAGGACACCATCCGCTCCAGCGACTGGGTGGTCGACATCGGCCCGGGCGCGGGCGAGCACGGCGGCCACATCGTCCACAGTGGACCGTACAAGAAGCTGCTCAAGAGCAAGGACTCGCTGACCGGGCAGTACCTGTCCGGCCGCCGGAAGATCGAGGTGCCGGCGATCCGGCGCCCGGTCGACAAGAAGCGGCAGCTGACCGTCGTCGGCGCGCGGGAGCACAACCTGCGCGGCCTCGACGTCTCGTTCCCGCTCGGCTGCCTGGTCTCGGTCACCGGCGTCTCCGGCTCTGGCAAGTCGACGCTGGTCAACGACATCCTCGCGACCGTGCTGGCCAACAAGCTCAACGGCGCCCGCCAGGTGCCGGGCCGCCACACCCGGGTCAACGGCCTGAACAACGTCGACAAGCTGGTGCGGGTCGACCAGTCGCCGATCGGGCGGACCCCGCGGTCCAACCCGGCCACCTACACCGGCGTCTGGGACCACGTCCGCAAGCTGTTCGCCGCGACCACCGAGGCGAAGGTCCGCGGCTACCAGCAGGGCCGGTTCTCGTTCAACGTCAAGGGCGGCCGGTGCGAGGCGTGCGCCGGCGACGGCACGATCAAGATCGAGATGAACTTCCTGCCGGACGTCTACGTCCCGTGCGAGGTCTGCAAGGGCGCCCGGTACAACCGGGAGACCCTCGAGGTGCACTACAAGGGCAAGACGGTTTCCGACGTGCTCGACATGCCCATCGAGGAGGCCGCGGAGTTCTTCGAGCCGATCAAGGCCATCCACCGCCACCTGCAGACGCTCGTCGACGTCGGCCTCGGCTACGTCCGGCTCGGCCAGCCGGCGCCGACGCTGTCCGGCGGTGAGGCGCAGCGCGTCAAGCTGGCCAGCGAGCTGCAGAAGCGCTCGACCGGCAAGACGGTGTACATCCTCGACGAGCCGACCACGGGTCTGCACTTCGAGGACATCAACAAGCTGATCGGCGTGATCAACGGCCTGGTCGACAAGGGCAACTCGGTGATCGTGATCGAGCACAACCTCGACGTGATCAAGACCTCCGACTGGATCATCGACATGGGCCCCGAGGGCGGCTCGGGCGGTGGCACGGTGGTCGCCGAGGGCACGCCGGAGCACGTGGCGGGCATCGAGGAGAGCTACACCGGCCAGTTCCTGAAGACGGTCCTCTAGCGGCTACCGCTCCTTCCCGGTGGTCTGGTGGACCACCGGGGAGAGCGGGCCGTAGTACAGCGCCCGCAGCCGGTAGGCCGAGCCCTCTTCGCCGGGCAGCAGCGAGAGCGCGCAGGTGGTGACGTCCGGCCCGGTCACCTCGACCGGGTCGAACTCCGGCGCGCCCGGGCGCCGGATCTCCAGCAGGAACCCGGCCTCGTCCCGCGTGCGGTCGGGCCAGCTGAACGTCACCGTGTCGCCGGCGGGCACCACGTGCAGCTCCGTCGAAAGCGGCCCGGTGAACGGCTGCACCCGGTAGTGGAACGGCGTTTCCGGGATCAGGTCCGGGTGGCGGTAGCTCGTCACGTGCGGGGGCAGGAACCGCAGCGTCGTCCACGGCCCGGCCGGGTCGTTGGCGTAGTCGACCCGGTGGCCCGCGCCGTCGTCCGGCCAGCTGAGCACCACTTCCGTGGGCGAAGTCAGGGTGGCGGTGAACGCCGGCGGGGCGGCGGAGCAGCTCGCGGCCAGCAGCGCCACCACGGCGAGGGGTTTGACGGGCACGGCGGCCTCCCGGGACTGCGGGGGCGGCGGTGCGGACGTGATCAGCCTAGGAAGCCACCCGCACGGCGACAAGATCGTGCCGATCACCGGGACACACCAATCCGCCGGCGAACCGGCACCGAACGGGGCGAAAACCGGCTGAACCGTTTCGCGCCCGCCGCCGTGTTCTGGGTGTCGAGGTCCGCCGGATGGCGGAGCCGCCCTCACCGAGGAGAGAACGTCATGAACCGTATCCGGCCGGTGGTCGTCAGCGCGCTGGCGCTCGTCGCCGTCGCTTCCTTGTCCGCCTGCGGCGAGATGGCCGACGGTGCCCAAGGGCCACAGCACGGCGAACCGGGGCACAAGATGCTCCAGGTCGGCACGGTCAACGGGGTCGGCTCGGTGGTCACCGACGCCGACGGCAAGACGCTCTACCGGTTCGACAAGGACCTCTCCCAGCCGCCGACGTCGAACTGCGACGGCGACTGCACGAAGTCCTGGCAGCCGATGCTCGCCGGGGTGG
Source organism: Amycolatopsis sp. NPDC005003 (assembly GCF_053600695.1). Classification (NCBI taxonomy): domain Bacteria; kingdom Bacillati; phylum Actinomycetota; class Actinomycetes; order Pseudonocardiales; family Pseudonocardiaceae; genus Amycolatopsis; species Amycolatopsis sp. NPDC005003. The sequence goes on from NZ_JBSGAI010000013.1 coordinate 175,489, forward strand.
CCACGCCGATGCTCAAGGGCATCCAGGACACCCAGGTCGGCACGACGACCCGCAAGGACGGCAGCAAGCAGATCACGCTCAACGGCTGGCCGCTGTACGAGTTCACGGGCGACAAGGCGGCGGGCGACATGAACGGCCAGGGCGCGAACGGCACGTGGTTCGCGATCGCCCCGGACGGCAGCAAGATCACCGCGGGCGGCAAGGCCGGCGGGTCAGGGTCCTGACGGACGACGGTTTCCGGGCAAACGAGGAAGGACGGGCAGCCGATGAACACCATGGTCGCGCTGCGCTCGGCGCACGCACCGCCGGTGGAGCTGAGGGTTGCACTACTGTCCTCGACGACTCAGAACACCGTCGGGAGGACGAGGGTGGCCATAGGAGGCAGGCGGCCTAAGAAGGCCAAAGGCGAAGACCTGATTCGGCAGCTCTACGCCGAACACGGGCGAAGCCTGCTGGCCTACGCGACGAGGCTGACCGGGGATCGGGCGGCAGCCGAGGACGTGGTCCAGGAGACGCTCGTCCGTGCGTGGAAACACGCGGACGACTTGCAGAACGACGGAAAGGGCTCGGTGCGCGGGTGGTTGCTGACCGTCGCGCGCAACCTGGTCACCGACCGGGCACGGGCCCGGGCGGCCCGGCCACAAGAGGTGGCCGAACCGGCCGAAGGCGTGCCGACCCCGGCCGTCGAGCGAGATCACGCCCAAGGCGTGGTCGACTCGATGACCGTGCTCGGCGCGATGGACGGGCTGTCCAACGAGCATCGAGAGGTCCTGGTGGAGATCTACTACCGGGGACGGACGGTGGCCGAAGCGGCGAGAACACTGGGCGTCGCGCCGGGTACCGTGAAATCAAGGTCGTACTACGCACTACGAGCACTCAGAGCAGCGATGATTTCGAGCGGAACGGAGGTGGCGCGATGAACTCGGTGGACGAGAGTCACACGCAGCTCGGCGCGTACGCCCTCGGCGCGCTCGATCCCAACGAGGCGGCCGACTTCGAGCGGCGGCACCTGCAGACCTGCGCGCAGTGCCGGTTCGACCTCAACGAGCTGGTGGCCCTGCGCGACTCGCTCGACGAGGTACCGCCCGAGGCGTTCCTCGACGGGCCGCCCGAGGGCGGGGACCTGCTGCTGCAGAAGACCCTGCGCCGGGTGCGCGACGAGGAAGAGCGCGTGGCTCCGGCCCGCTCGGGCCGGTCGACGTCACGCCGGGGCCTCGCCCTGGTCGCGGCGGCGGTGCTCGTGGTGGCCGCCCTCGGCGGCGGCGTGCTGGTGGGCCGCCAGACGGCCCCGGGCAACGACGGGCCCCTTGCGGTACCGCAGTCGAACGTCCCCGGCACGAAGACCGTCGAAGCCCGGGATCCGAAGACCGGCGTGCAACTGGCCGCGTCGATCAGCCCGTTCCAGGGCTGGGTCAAGACGGACGTCAGCGTGAAGGGCGTCAAAGCCGGCGAGAAGTGCCTGCTCCAGGTCGTGACCAAGGACGGCAAGGCGGTGACCGCCGGCAGCTGGCAGGTGTCCGAGAAGTGGGAGAGCTCGGGCTTCAACCTCGACGGGTCGGCCCTGGTCGCGCCCGACGACGTGAAGTCGATCGACATCGTCACGGTCGACGGCCGGAAACTGGTTTCGGCCCAGGTGTGACGTGACGGGCGCGCAGTACCGGTTCCGCAGCACGTGGCTGCTGCCCCGGACCGCGCCCGGGCGGGTGTTCGACGTGGTCACCGACCTCGCGGGCTACCCGCGGTGGTGGTCGGACGTCCGCGCGGTGCGCCGTGTGGACGACGACACCGCCGAGCTGGTTTGCCGGTCCCGGCTGCCGTTCCGGATAGTCGTCCGGATGCACCGGGACCACCAGGACGAGCGCACGGGCCTGATGCGGGTCAGGCTCAGTGGCGACCTCGACGGGACCCTGGCGGGAGCGGTCCGCGCGGCGGGCGCGGGCACGCTGCTGGAAATCACGCAGGACGTCCAGGCCCGGAAGGAGTTGCTGCGGCGCTTCGACACGGTGGCCCGGCCGCTCTTCCGCGCGAACCACGCGCTGATGATGCGGCGGGGCCACCGTGGGCTTTCCACCTACCTCACGTGATCAGGGCCGTAACCGGCGTGATCGAAGCCGGAACCCGCGTGATCGAGGCCGGAACTCGCGAGTTACGGCTTCAATCTCGCGAGTTACGTTTCTGATCACGCGAGTTCCGGGCCGGGTCACGCGAGATCGGCGGTGCACAGTTCCGGCTCGGGAGCCGCCGTGGCTCGGCGGGGGCGGCGGGCCAGGACCAGGCCGCCCAGGGCGACCGCCGCGATCAGGAAGCCCGCGCTCACCCCGTAGGCCAGCCGGTACCCGGCCGCCAAGGCCTCGCGGTGGTCCACCGCGCCGAGGCTTTCGGTCCGAGCGGCGGCGACCGCGGCCAGCACCGCGGTGCCCACTGCTGCCCCGACCTGCTGGGTCGTGTTGATCAGGCCGGACGCGACGCCGGCGTCGGCCGCCGGGACGTCCGCCATCGCCAGGCCCATCAGCGCCGGGATGGCCGCGCCGGCGCCCAGCCCCATCAGGAGCAGCGGCGGCAGCACGTCGGCGAAGTAGGAGCCCGACACCCGGGTGAGCAGCAGCAGGCCCACGATCACCAGGCCGAGCCCGGCCGGCAGCACCGTCCGCGGGCCGAAGCGTGCCGTGAGCTTGTCCGCGAAGCCGAGCGACGCCACCGCGATCACCAGCGGCACCGGCAGGAACGCGACGCCGGTCCAGAGCGCGTCCAGGCCCAGCACCTGCTGCAGGTACAACGCCGTGACGAACTGGAAGCCGAGCATCCCGGCGACCATCAGCACCATCACCACGTTCGCGCCGGCCACCGCCCGGATCCGGAACAGCCGCAGCGGCAGCAACGGCGTCCGCGCCTTCGCCTGCCGCACCGCGAACGCCGCGAGCAGCACGACCGCGGCGACCAGCGCGCCCCAGGACGACGACGAGATGCCGTACACGCCGAGCATCACCGCGGCGGTCACCAGGACCGCACCGAGCACGTCGAGGCCGGCCCGCAGACCCGTCCCGCGGTCCGGCGCGACCACCCGCACGGCCATCAGCAGCGCCGCCACGCCGATCGGCAGGTTGACGTAGAACGTCCAGTGCCAGCTCAGCGCCTGCGTCAGCGCGCCGCCGGCGATGAGCCCGATCGACGCGCCCGCCGCCTGCGTGAAGCTGTAGACCCCGATCGCCTTCGCCCGGGCGCGGGGTTCGGGGTACATCGTGACGATCATGCCGAGCACCACGGCCGACGCCAGCGCCCCGCCGACACCCTGGGCGAACCGCGCCGCGACCAGGACACCCGCGTCCGTGGCCAGGCCCGCGACCAGCGAGGCGAGCGTGAACAGGCTCAGCCCGCCGAGGAACACGCGGCGGCGGCCGAGCAGGTCGCCCAGCCGCCCGGAGAGCAGGAGCAGGCCGCCGAAGGCGACCAGGTAGGCGGTGAAGACCCAGGACAGCCCGGCGGCCGTGAAGCCGAGGTCGGCCTGGATCGCCGGCAGCGCCACCGCGACGATGCTGCTGTCGAGCACGACCATCAGCGAGGCGGCGCACAGCACCGCCAGCGCGAGGCCGCGGGAGCGGGTGGGGTGGTTCTCGGCCATGTCAGGCCCCTCCAGTCGAGATTCCCCTGGTCGTCGCCAGGGCACTTCTTGTAACAGTGCCCATCATGTGTGACCATGGGTGTCCGCGTAAGGAGGCACTTTCATGTCCCAGGGGAACATCGGTGTACCCGTCCAGGTCACCGAGATCGACCCGGAGAAACTCGACATCTGCACGGTGCTCGAGGTCATCAACCGGATCAGCGGGAAGTGGGCGATCGGCATCCTCCTGGAGGCCATCCGGGGCCCGGTGCGGTTCACCGAGCTGGAACGCTCGGTCGAAGGGATCAGCCGCCGGATGCTGACGCTGACCCTGCGCAACCTCGAGCGCGACGGCCTCCTGGTCCGCACGATCTACCCGACCGTCCCGCCGCGCGTGGAGTACGAGGCCACGGCGATGGCGAAGGAGCTGTACCAGTCGCTGAACGGCCTGCTCGGCTGGGCGGAGCAGCACCGCGACGACATCGCGGCCGCGCGCGTCGCCTACGACGCCGCCGGCTGACCGCACTTTCCGCCCGTGTTCCGAGGGGAATCTCGCGTGATCCGACGGGCATCACGCGTGGTGCCCCGACGTGGAACGGGCCGCGGTGCGAGGTCGGGGAGACTCGCACCGCGGCCCGCGGTGGTTCGTGCACAGCGGGGGCATGGGCACGAACGTCTGGGGGAGCTACCTCGCCGCGACTTCCTCGGGCTCGGGTTGCCGCTCCTCGTCGATCAACGTGGCTTCGTCGAACGGCGCGGTCCCGGCGAACACCCGTTCCGCCTGTTCGCGGTCGAACTCCTTGGTCCAGTTGCCGATGAGGACAGTCGCGACGGCGTTGCCGGCGAAGTTCGTCAGCGCGCGGGCCTCGGACATGAACCGGTCGATGCCGAGGATGAAGCCGACGCCGTTGACCAGTTCCGGCCGGTGCGACTGCAGGCCGCTGGCCAGGGTGGCGATGCCGGAACCGCTGACGCCGGCCGCACCCTTCGACGCGATGATCATGAACACCAGCAGGCCGATCTGCGCGCCGATCGAGAGCGGCTCGTCCTGGGCCGCGGCGATGAACAGCGTCGCCATGGTCAGGTAGATGGCCGTGCCGTCCAGGTTGAACGAGTACCCGGTGGGCACGGTGATGCCGACGACCGACTTGCCGACCCCCAGGTGCTCCATCTTGGCGATCAGCCGCGGCAGCGCCGATTCCGACGACGACGTCGACAGGATCAGCAGGAACTCGCGGCCGAGGTAGCGCAGCAGGCTCAGGATGTTGACCCGGGCGCCGATCCACAGCACCAGGCCGAGGATGACGAACACGAACACCAGGCAGGTCGCGTAGAAGCCGATCATGATCACCGCGAGGCTCTTCAGCGCCGCCCAGCCGGTCGCGCCGACCACCGCGGCGATCGCGCCGAACGCGCCGATCGGGGCGGCCCACATGATCATCGCCAGCACCCGGAAGACCAGCCGCTGGATGTGCTCGACGCCGCGCAGGATCGGCGCGCCCTTCGAGCCCAGCTTCTGCAGCGCGAAGCCGACGAGCAACGCGATGAGCAGCGTCTGCAGGACCTGGCCCTCGGTGAAGGCGGACACGAACGTCTTCGGGATGATGTGGAGCAGGAAGTCGACCGGGCCTTCGGAGCCGGTGGCGGACTTCTGGACGCTCTTCACGTCGGCCGGGCTGAGGTGCAGCCCCTCGCCCGGGTGCAGCAGGTTGCCGACGACCAGGCCGATCGCGAGCGCGAAGGTCGACATCAGGATGAAGTAGGCCAGCGCCATGATGCCGACCTTGCCGACCTTCGCCGCCTTGGCGACCGAGCCGACACCGATCACGATGGTGCAGAAGATGATCGGGGAGATCATCATCTTGATCAGGTTGACGAACCCGTCGCCCAGCGGCTTGAGGCCCTTGGCGAAACCGGGGAAGAGAAAGCCCACCAGGATCCCGAGCAGGACCGCGACGATCACGGCCAGGTACAGGTAGTGGGTCTTGTCGCGGCGGCGCGGCGCCGCGTCGGGGGTCGGTGTAGGCACCGTTGCCTCCAGCTCGGGGGTGTTCAGGTTGCGGCACACTGTAGGCCGAGTTCGGTGATCCGGCTCACTTGTGTTCATTGAGTTCGTGTGATGATCGCACCGTCCCGTTCGGACAGCTGCGCGAGCGGTGTGCTGGTATGAGGAGGTGCCCCCGACGTTGCGGTCCCACTGGAGCCTCGCGCGCCAGCTGCTCGTGCTGCAGCTGGTGGTGCTCTGCGTGCTGGCCGGCGCCGGGATCACCTTCGCCTGGCTCGACGCGCGGCGGGCGGTCGAGCAGAACGCCGAGGACCAGGTGAGCGCGATCGCTCGGACCGTCGCCGACGCGCCGACCGTCGTCGCCGCGGTGACCACGCCGAACCCGAGCGCGACGCTGCAGCCGTTCGCGCTGCGCGTGCAGCACGACACCCAGGTCGACTTCATCACGATCATGAGCCCGGCCGGGATCCGCTACACGCACCCCAACCCCGCCCTGATCGGGCAGCACTACATCGGGAACATCGCCCGGGCCCAGCAGGGCCACGACTACACCGAGACCTACACCGGCTCACTCGGCCCGTCGGTGCGCACGGTCGTCCCGGTGTTCGACGCCGGCCGCCGGGTCGTCGCGCTGGTCGCGGTCGGGATCAAGGTCGCGGCGATCTCGGCCGAGCTGCGCGAGCGGCTGCTGCCGCTGTTCGGCGTCGCGGGCGCGGTCGTGCTGGTCGGGGCGCTCGGCGGCTGGCTGATCAGTGCCCGGCTGCGGCGCCAGACCCGCGGCGTCGCGCCGGACGAGCTGAGCAACCTCTTCGAGTACCACGAGGCCGTGCTGCACTCGGTCCGCGAAGGCGTGCTGCTCGTCGGCCGGGACGGGCGGATCGGGCTCTGCAACGACGGCGCGCGCACGCTCCTCGGCCTCGACGCCGACCCGGTGGGCCGCGACCTGGCGACGCTGGGGTTGCCGGACGGGCTGGCCGAGGCGTTCACGTCGGCGGAGAACCGGGCCGAGGAACTGCACCTGACGGACTCGCGCGTGCTGCTGGTCAGCACCACCGCCGTCCGCTCGGGCGGCCGCGCGCAGGGCACCGTCGTCGTCCTGCGCGACCACACGGAACTGCAGTCGCTGACCGGGGAGCTGACCACCGCGCGCGGCCTCGCCGAGGCGTTGCGGTCGCAGGCGCACGAGGCGGCGAACCGGTTGCACACGGTCGTTTCCCTGGTCGAGATCGGCAAACCCGAGCAGGCCGTCGAGTTCGCCACCGCCGAGCTCGCGTTCGCCCAGGAGCTGACCGATCGGGTCGTCGGCGCTGTCGCGGAGCCGGTACTTGCCGCGCTGCTGCTGGGCAAGGCGGCCGAAGCGAGCGAGCGCGGGGTCGAGCTGACGGTCACGCCGGACACCGTGATCGACGACGTCTCGCTCGGTGTCGAAGCCCGCGACCTGGTGACGATCCTCGGAAACCTGATCGACAACGGCCTCGACGCGGCCGTGCGCGGCACCGGGCACCCGAAGGTCGTCGTCACCGCCCGCACGGAGGACGACGGGCTGCTGCTGCGCGTCGCCGACTCCGGGCCGGGCGTGCCCGAGGGCGCCGACGTGTTCCGCCGCGGCTGGTCGACGAAGGCCGAGGACGGCCACGGGCTCGGGCTCGCGCTCGTCGGCCAGGCGGTGCGCCGCTACGGCGGCACGGTCGAAGTCGGGCGCGACGGCGGCGCGGTGTTCACTGTGTGGCTCCCGCGGCAGGAGGCGGCGCGGTGATCCGCGTGCTGGTGGTGGAGGACGAGCCGGTGGCCGCCGAGGCGCACCGCGTGTACGTCGAGCGGCTCCCCGGATTCGCGGTGGCGGGCGTGGTCCACTCCGGCGGCGAGGCGCTGCGGTTCTGCGAACGCGAGCCGGTCGACCTGGTGCTGCTGGACTTCTACCTGCCGGACACGCACGGACTGGCGGTCTGCCGGTCGCTGCGCGCGGCCGGGCTCCCGATCGACGTCATCGCCGTGACGTCGGCCCGAGACCTCGGCCTGGTGAAGGCGGCGGTGTCGGTCGGCGTGGTGCAGTACCTGCTCAAGCCGTTCACGTTCGCGACGTTGCGCGAAAAGCTCGAGCGCTACGCGGAATTCCGCGACGCGTCCGGCGAAGTCACCGGCCAGGCGGAGATCGACCGGGCCCTCGGGGCGCTGCGCACGACCGAGCAGCCCCCGCTGCCGAAGGGCATGAGCGTCCAGACCCTGGAAGCGATCACGGACGCGCTTTCCGGCGCGGCGGACGGCCTTTCGGCGGGCGCGGCGGCCTCGGCGATCGGCGCGTCCCGCGTGACGGCACGGAGGTACCTGGAGTACCTGGCGGACAACGGGATGGCCCACCGTGAGCCGCACTACGGCCAGGTCGGGCGGCCGGAGGTCTGGTACCGGCTGACGCGCGTGTGAGCTTGGTGACCGGGCTTCACCGTCGGGTGGAGCGGGTCAGTTCACGGACCTGCCGTTCGACTCTCGCACGCCCGAAGTGCCGGACGAGGGCGAGGTGGAACAATGCCGGTGCCACCGGAGTCCACTGCTCGCGGCGATCGGGCCGCAGCAGGTGGCTCACCACATCCGAGGGCTGGAAGCGCACGAACTCCCACTCGTCGTGTTCCCACTTGTCGGCCACTCCCCGGGTCCGGCGCTCGGCGAGTTGTGCCGCGGTCAGCTCGTGCAGGGAAGCCGTGAACATGCACCCCCACTGGTTCGTCGCGCGATCGACGTCGAAGGCCAGCAGTTCCAGGTGGTACTCGGAGCGGTCCAGTCCCAGCTCCTCGCGCAGACCACGCCGGGCGACGTCGTAGAGGCCGGGCGGGGTGCGGCCGTGCGAGTCCAGTGACCGGGACAACCCCTCATTGGCCGACGCGTCCCAGAGGCCCGGGAACGCCCCCACCGTCTTGCTCCGTTTCGCGAAGACGGCCTTCCGGTCCGCCGTGACCACGGCTACGTAGGTGCCGAAGCTCGCGCACATGAAGTCGGGGACCTCGGTGACCGGGAACGGGGTCACGTACTTGTCGCGGAGGGTCTCTCCGCTGGGGAGCTCGCGGTCCAATTGCTGCGTCGCCAGGAACGTGAAGTAGTCGGTGCCCTTGACACGCAGGCGAACTCCCGGCAGCTCGTCGACGCCGAGACGCTGCACCGAGAAGCCGGACACCGCGTAGGTCGGTCCGTTCCAGTGCGCCTGCCGGCCCGCCGCGGCGGAAGCCCCTTGCCGCTCGATGACTTCCTCCCGCAGCCGGGCGACATCGGCGGGCAGCTCCACGGAGCCCGGATCGACGACCACCTCGACTGCTTGCTCGTCGATCACCTGGGTGCCGTCACCCTCGATGAGCACGACACTGGTTCTCAAGGTGCCGATCGCGAACCCCGTGTCGGTGTCCGGGACGGCCTCACGCGTGAGCGCGCGACGGAGGCGACCGGCCGATCTGGTCAACGCGCCTTTCAAGGCGTCTTCGAAGAGGACCGACAGCGCCAGCCCGAGCACCGCACCGACGACCAGACCGATGACTCCGGAACTGAGCTGCTCCACAGTCGAGTCAGTCGCCGGAGAGCGGCAGATCGTTTCACCAGACCCGCGTATAACGGCCTATACCTCGCAGCGGCCGACTTCCGGCGGTTCCGGTGCCGCACCCGGTGCGGTACACCGGGAAGATCACCGACCAGGGGAGTGCCGCCATGCGGAAGTGGGCCGGGTTCGTCGCAGCGCTCGTGGTTTCGCTCGGGGTCGCCACTCCGGCGTACGCCGGGGAGCCTGCCGCGAGTGTCAGCGAAGTCCAGGTGACCGGGCCGGTCGCGCAGCGGTTCAACCTCGTTGTCCTCGGGGACGGCTACACCGCCGCCGAGCAGCCGAAGTTCTTCGCCGACGTCGAGCGGCACGTGAACACCCTGTGGTCGCTGGAGCCGTTCAAGTCCTACCGCAGCTACTTCAACGTCTACGCCGTGTCCATCGCCTCCCCGGAGTCCGGTGTGGACTGTGACCCCGGGCTGGCCGCGCCGCGGCGCGACACCCCGCTGAACATGGGTTTCTGGGGCGGCTGCAACCCGCAGAGCGTGCAGCGGCTGCTGACCGTCGACGACGCGGCCGCGCAGCGGTACGCCGACCTCGTGCCCGGCACGACCCCGGCGAACCGCCAGATCCTGGCCCTGGGCAACAGCTCGACCTACGGCGGCGCGGGCGGCACCTACGCGACGGCGTCCGGCGGGAACGCGCTGTCCGCGCTGATCTCGCCGCACGAACTCGGCCACTCGCTCGGCGGCCTCGACGACGAGTACGACTACTACGCCCGCAACGTCCCCGGTGGCGCGTACGAGGGCGGTGAGCCGGACTCGATCCACCACACCCTGCTGACCGAGCCGCAGATGCGGGCCCAGCACGCCAAGTGGTGGCGCTGGCTCGGCGAACCCAGCGAGTCCGGCGGCACGATCGGCCGCTTCGAAGGCGGGCTGTACACCCAGACCGGCGTGTGGCGGCCGAGCGCGCACTCGATGATGAAGACCCTCGGCTACGCGTTCGACCAGGTCGGCCGCGAACGGATGACACAGCGGATCGCGGCGAAGGTCCCGCTCGTCGCCGGCGGCACCCCGGCCGGCACGATCGGCGCCGACCGCGTCGTCTGGGTACGCCCGATGCACCCGGTGGACCACCGCCTGGACATCACCTGGACCCTCGACGGCAAGAGGCTGCCCGGCCGCGACGCGGTCGACCTGCGCACAGTGCGCGTGAAGCCGGGCAAGCACACCCTGACGGCGACGGTGACCGACCCGACGCCGTTCGTCCGCGACCCGGCCGCCCGCCCGTCGGCGACCCGCACCTGGACGGTCGACACGGCGGTGGTCACCCCGCCCGCCGCCGGCCCGGCGGTGGTGGCCTCGACGCCGGTTTCGCGCCCGGTCGGCGGCCACGACATGGTCTACGTCGAAACCGGTGAGCCGACCGGCTCGATCCCCGAGGTCGTCTGGAGGCTGGACGGCCGCCTGGCCTGGACCGGCCCCGACTTCGCCCTGGACGTGCCCCGCGGCTCGCACACGCTCACGGCGACGACCGGCGGCACGACGTTGACGTGGACGGTGGACGCGACGGGCCCGGCGACCACGGCCGAGCTGCCGCCCGCCGGGGACAACGTGTTCCACGGTTCGTTCACCCTGCGGCTGACCTCGCCCGACGGCATGCCGGAGTTCCGCGTCGACGGCGACGGCTGGTACAAGTACTTCGGCTGGCCGACCGACCCGAAGGCGCCGTACCTGTTCACCGCGCTCGGCACCGACATCGACGGGCTGGCGTACGGCAACCTCGGCTCCGGCGGCCTCACGGTCTCGCCGTTCGCCGAGCGCAAGCCTGGGTACGGCAAGCACCGCATCGAGTACCGGTCCGTCGACGCGGCGGGGAACGTGGGCCCGACGAAGTCGGTGACGGTGACGCTGCTGCCGTGATCACCGCGGCCGGCCCGGCACCCCCGGCCGCATCTGCCACGGACGCGGCCCGTCCAACGGCCGGTACTCCACCCCGAGCGCGTCCAGCCGCGGCAAGTGGTGGTCCCGCAGCCGCGGCAGGAACTCCGCGTAATCCCGCGGCCCGGAACTCCACGCCACCTCCGCGAACGCCGAAAGCCGCGGGAACGCCATGTAGTCCACCCGGCGGACGCTGTCCAGGTGCTCGCTCCACACCTGCGCCTGCACGCCCCGCAGCCGCGACCCGCTCAGCGCCGGCTCGTACGCGTACACGTCCTCCACCGTGTGCACCTCCCCGACCGGAATCGGCTCCTCGGGATCCGCGGCCTGCCGGTGGTCCAGGTACACGTGCTGCTCCGGGCACATCACCACGTCGTGCCCGAGAGAAGCCGCGCGCACGCCGGCGTCCTCGTTGCGCCACGCGCCGATCACCATCGGCGGGAGGCCGTCGATGTCGAGGACCTCGTCCCAGCCCATCGGGGTGCGGCCCCGGGCCACCAGGTACTCGGCCAGCCGGCGGACGAACGCGCGGTGCTCGTCGGTCGCGCCCGGCGTCTCGTCGCCGCCCAAGGCGATCACCGGCGACGGGAAGATCTCCAGCAGGTGGTCGAACACCTGCCGGAAGAAGTCCAAAGTGGACTCCACGGGGGAAAGCAGCGAGGTGCTGATACCCCAGGAGGTCCAGACTTCGTAGGAGGACGACGTCCCCAGGGAGGGATAGGCGGCGAGGGCCGCCCGCGCGTGGCCGGGGACGTCGATCTCCGGCACCACCGTGACCGCCCGCGAGGCGGCGTAGGCGACGATCTCCCGCAGGTCGTCACCGGTGTAGAACCCGCCGTGCGGACGCCCGTCCTGCGCGCCCCCGCTGCCCACCATCGACGACGGCCGCCAGCCGCCCACGGACGTCAAAAGGGGGAACGACGGGACCTCGAAGCGCCAGCCCTGGTCGTCGGTGAGGTGCAGGTTCAGCACGTTCAGCTTGTGCGCGGCCAGCAGGTCGACGAACCGGAGCACCTCGGCCTTGGTCCGGAAGTGCCGGGCGACGTCCAGCAGGCAGCCGCGCCACCCGAACCGCGGGTGGTCCTCGACGACCCCGCACGGCAGCGACGTCGGCGCGAACCCGGCCACCCGGAACGCGCCCGGTCCCGCCAGCTGCCGCAACGTCTCCCGCCCGTAGACCTCCCCGGCGGGATCTGCCACCTCCAGAACCACCCCGGCGGGCGAGAGGGAAAGCCGATACCCCTCAGGCGGCAGAGAAGCGGGCCGAACGTCCACAGTGGACGGCCATGGGCAGGAGCCCGGCGCGGGCGTCACCGAGACCGGGCGGGGGAGCAGGGTGTCGAAAGCCATGTCAGCCCTTCACGGCGCCGGCCATGCCGGACACCAGCCGTCGTTGGACGAGGACGAAGAACACCAGCACCGGGATCGTCATCAGCGTCGAGGACGCCATCACCGCGCCCCAGTCGGTGTCCTCCGGCTTGAAGAACACGAGGATCGCCTGCGGCAGCGTCTGGTTCTCGGTCTTGGAGACGATGAACGTCTTGGCGAACAGGAAGTCGTTCCACGCGTGGATGAACGCGAGCACGCTGACCGCGACCAGGCCGGGCGCCACCAGCGGGAACAGGATCTGCCAGGTGAACCGCATCCGGGACGCGCCGTCGAGCTTGGCCGCCTCCTCGAGCTCCACCGGCACCGCGGCGACGAACCCGCGCAGCATCCAGATCGCGAACGGCAGGCTGAACGCCAGGTGCACCAGCACCAGCGAGCCCAGCTCGTTGAGACCCAGGGCCGGGACCGCGCCGCCGAGGGACCGCATCAGGAAGAACAGCGGGATGGTCAGCGCCTCCACCGGCACCATCTGGGCGACCAGCGTCATCACCAGCAGCACGGTCCGGCCCTTGAAGGAAAACCGCGTCAGTGCCACCGCCGAGAGGAACGAAAGCACCAGCGACAGCGCCACGACGACCAGGGCCACCAGCAGGCTGTTGACGAAGTACCGCCCGAAGCCCGACACGGTGAGCACGCGCGAAAAGCTGTCGAACGACGGATGGAACGTCCACGGCTTCGGTGCAGCCGACTGGATCTCGCCCGCCGGCTTCACCGCCGACAGCAGCATCCAGTACAGCGGGAACGCGACGATCCCGGCGATCACGACGGTGACGACCTCGGCGGCCAGCCGTCCGGGGCGTTTCACAGCCATGCCGCGCTCCGGCGCTGCGACCGGACGTACAGCCCGGTGACCGACAGCAGCAACAGCGTCATCACGACTCCGATCGCCGAGCCGAGGCCGTACTCCTGCCCGGCGAAAGCCTGTTGGTACGCATAGACGTTCAAGACCAGGTTGCGTCCGGCGACGCCCCCGCCGTTGGTCATCACGTAGATCTGGGTGAACACCTTGAAGTCCCAGATGATCGACTGGACGGTGGCGATCATCAGCAGCGGCCGCACCATCGGCAGCACGATCGTCCACGTCGTGCGCCACGCCGACGCGCCGTCGAGCGACGCCGCTTCGAGCACTTCGTCCGGGACGCCCTTGATCCCGGCGTACATCGTGACCAGCACGAACGGGAACGAGCACCAGATCACCTCGGCGGCGACCAGCCCGAACGCGCCGAGCGTGCCGAAGGTCCACGAGTGGTGCTCGAACGGCAGCCCGAGCCCGGACAGCACCTCGTTGACCAGGCCGAAGTCGGTGTCGAAGAGGAACAGCCAGACGTAGGAGCCCGCGATCGCCGGCGTCGACCACGCGCCGAGCGCGGCCAGGAACAGCAGCATCCGGGGCAGGGAACGCACCCGCGAAGCCAGCACCGCGAGCCCGGTGCCGACGATGAGCGAGCCGACGACGCAGGCCGCGGCGAACCCGACCGTCTTGCCGAGCACGGTCCAGAACTGCGCCTGGGAAAGCAGGTCCGCGTAGTTCGCGAAGCCGAGGAACACCAGGGGCGCGTTGCCCGCGGCCTGCGGCTGGCCGTAGTCGTAGAACGAGATCAGGACCAGCTGGTAGATCGGGTAGGCCAGCAGCGCGGCGAGCAGGACGCCCGCCGGGGCGAGGTACAGCGCCGCGGCCCGGCCGTCCCCCTTCCGTCTCGGCCGCCGCGCGGGGGCCGAGACGGAAGGGGCTTCCTGGACTGCCACCACTAGCCGAAGGCCTTGTTCATCGCGGCGGCCGCGTCGGCCAGCGCCGCCGACGGGTCCTTCCCGCCGGTGGCGATCTGCTGCACGGCCGTCGGCAGCACGTTCTGGCTGTCGATCTTCGACCACGCGGGCGTCGCCGGGACGAACTTGGTGCCCGCCTTCAGGGTGTCGACGAACGGCTTGAGGAAGGGGTCGTTCGCCGCGAGCTTCTGCTGCACGCTGCCCAGCGTCGGCAGGTTGCCCATCGCGGTGTACATCTTCTCCTGGTACTTCGCGCCGCCGAGCAGTTCGACGAACTCCAGCGCCAGGCTGCGGTGCTTGCTCGCCTTGAACACGCCCAGCAGGTTGCCGCCGGCGAAGGCGGGCGCGACGCTGCCCGCCGTGGTGCCCGGGATCGGGACGACGGCGTACTTGCCCTTGACCGCGCCCTGCTCGACGGCCTTGCGGTTGAAGTCGCCGCCGATCGTCATCCCGGCCTTGCCGCCGGCGAACGCGGTGACGCTCTGCGTGCCGGTCAGGTTCGCGCACTGCGCGGGCGGGCAGATGTCGTCCTTGAGGAGGGTCGCGTACTGCGTCACGCCGGCCTTGGCCTGCTCACCGTCGACCGTCGACTTCCACTTGCCGTCGCTCTGCTGCGCCAGCTCGCCGCCGTTGGCCCACAGGAAGGGCAGCATGGCGTAGGTGTACTTGCCGCCGACGGCGATGCCGTAGAGGTCCGGCTTGGCGGCGCGGATCCGGCGGGCGGTGTCGGTCAGCTCGGCGAGCGTCGACGGCGGCTTGAGGCCGAGCTCGGTGAAGACGTCGGTCCGGTAGTAGAGCGCGCGGATGCCGGTGTACCAGGGCAGGCCGTAGGTCTGGCCGCCGGACTTCGCGGTGTCCAGCACGGTCGGGATGAGGTCCTTGCCTTCCGGCCACGCCGCGAGGTCGCCGGTCAGGTCGGCCAGCGCTCCGGTGGCCGCGTAGTTCGAGACATCGGTGTTGCCGAACTCGGCGACGTCCGGGGCGTTGGCCGGGTCGTTGAAGGCACCGGAGAACTTGTCGGCGCGGCCCTCGACCGGCACCCACTGGACGTCGACCTCGACGCCCTGGTGAGCGGCCTTGAACTCGGTGATGGCGTCCTTGACCGCGGCCTCCTTCGGCGCGCGGTTGGCCTCGTCGAACAGCCAGACGCGGACGGTGCCGGTCTTGTCGTCCCCGCCGCCGCCCGCGGGTGCGGACTGGGTGGGCGCGCAGCCGGCCAGCAGGGCCAGCCCGGCGACGACGGGCAGGGTGCGGCGCAGTCTCATGGTGAACCTCACGAGGCGAAGTAGACGGAGTTGACGGACCCGACGGCGAGCGAACCAGCGGGCGCGCCGGGCAGGCCGGTGGCCGGGTCGCGCGGCAGCCAGGTGACGGTGCCGGAACGCTGGTTCGAGACGTAGAACCAGCTTCCGGACGGGTCGAGGGCCACGTGCCGCGGCCAGTTCCCGCCGGTCGGGACCGTCGACACCAGCTTCAGCGTGGCACCGGAGGCCGTGAACGTGGCCAGGGTGTTCGGGCCGCGGACGGTCGCGTGGACGAACTTCCCGTCGTCCGACACGATGATCTCGCCGGGGAACCGGTCACCCGTGCTCCCGGCGGGCACGGCCGGGACGACCGAGAGCGCTTTCAGCTTCCCGGCGGCCGCGTCCCAGCTCGCCACCGTCACCTCCGCCCGCAGCTCGCCCAGGATGTAGGCGAACTTCCCGCTGCGGTCGAACGCGAGGTGCCGCGGCCCGGCACCCGACGGCAGCTTCAGCTGCTGGTGCAGCGAAAGCTTCCCGGCGGCGAACCCGTAGACGTACACGGAGTCCGCGCCGAGGTCGACCGCCAGCACCCAGCGGCCGGTCGGGTCGTTGACCACCTGGTGGGCGTGCGCGTCCCGCTCGGCGCCGTGGTGGGTGACCAGGTCCGTGGCCGCGCCGAGCTTGCCGCCGGCCAGGACCGGCAGCACGACGACGCTGCCCGAGCTGTAGTTCGCGGCCAGCACGTACTTCCCGCCCGAATGCACGCTGAGGTGCGTCGGCGCGCCACCCTTCGACGAAACCTTGTTGAGCAGCTTCGGGTTCGCCGGGTCGGTGATGTCCAACGCCGAGACGTACCCGTTCGGGTCACCTTCGTTGGTGACGTACAGCGTCTTGCCGTCGGCGCTGCGGTCGAACCACGACGTGTCGGTGATGCCGGGCACCGTGCGCACGGGGTTCAGCGCGGCGCCGGACCGGGTCGTGACGTCGAGCCCGTGCCCGGTCGCGCCGCTGGTGTAACTGCCGATGTACACGGTTCCTCCGGCGAAGCAGCCTTTCGGCGTGGTGGCCGCCGACGCGAGCTGGCTGCCGAGCACGGTGGCCGCGCCCGCACCGGCCGCGGCACCCAGGAACGTGCGACGGGAAAGTCCGGTCATCGTCTTTGTCTCCCAACGGGTTTCGGCGGTGACAGGCTCCAGTATGGTCTAGACCACGGCCATGAGCAATGCCGAAACCCCGAATCCGGAAAGGGAAAGCACGGTTTCCAGCGCGGTCCAGGACTTGATCGTCTGCGGCACGGTGAGGTTGAAGTACCGCGAAACGATCCAGAACCCGCCGTCGTTGACGTGCGAGGCGATGATCGAGCCGGCCGAAATCGCCATCACGAGCAGCGCCAGCTGGATCTGCGAATACCCGAGCTGGGCCACGGTCGGCGCGATGATCCCGCTGGTGGTCACGATGGCGACGGTCGCCGAACCCTGCGCGATCCGCATGCCGCAGCTGATGACGTACGCCGCGAGCAGCACCGGCAGCCCGGCGTCGTGCAGCGAGTCGGCCACGGCCTTGCCGATCCCGGTCGCCGAGAGCACCGCGCCGAAGAACGCGCCCGCGCCGACGACCAGCAGGATCATCGCGACCGGCCGCAGCGACTTCGCGGCCAGCTCGTTGAGGTCCTTGCCGGTGAACCCGCGCCGCAGGCCCAGCAGCCAGGACGCGAGCAGCACGGCGACGGTCAGCGCGACCGCGGGGGTGCCGATGAACGCGGCGACACCGGCGAGCGCGGAGCCCTTCGGCAGCCAGATGCTGCCGAACGTGCCGGCCAGGATCAGCACCAGCGGCACCGCGATGATCGCCGCGACCAGCCCGAGCGACGGCGGGTTCTCCTCCTTCTCGCCCTCTTCCTCGGCGAAGACCATGTCCTCGGGCACGTCGACGGTGATGCGCTTGCCGATCCACGTCGAGTAGAGCACGCCGCCGACGAGGAACGCGGGGATGCCGCAGGCCAGGCCCATCAGGATGATCCAGCCGAGCTCGACGTGCAGCAGGCCGGCCGCGGCCACCGGGCCGGGGTGCGGCGGCAGGAAGGCGTGCGTGATCGACAGGCCGGCCAGCAGCGGCATCGCGTACAGCACCAGCGACTTGCCGCCCTGGCGCGCGGCGACGTAGACCAGCGGCGCCAGCACGAAGATGCCGATGTCGAAGAACACCGGGATGCCGAAGACGAACCCGGCGACGCCCATTGCGAGGGGTGCCCGCTTCTCGCCGAACGACCGCAGCAGCGCTCCGGTGAGCACCTTCGCGCCGCCCGATCGTTCCAGGATCGAGCCGAGGATCGTGCCGAGGCCGATGATCGCCGTGATGTGCCCGAGGATGCTGCCGAACCCCTTTTCCAGCAGGGAGTCCGACGCCTTCTGGGCCGAGCCGACGATCGTCCCGACCGGCAGGCCCGCGGCGAGCGCGGTCAGCAGGCCGACGACGATCAGCGCGATGAACGGTTCCAGCTTGAGCTTGATGATCAGCACCAGCAGGACGGCGATCGAGACGGCGGCGAGCGTCAGCAGCCCGCCGGTGGTGTGTTGCAGCCAGTGGATCATCGTGCTCTCCGGGGGTTGCGCAGGGAGTGTCCGGCTAGGGCGCCGGTGGGGCTTCCGTCGTCGAGGGCGGCGATGCCGTTGACGAAGACATGGGTGATGCCCGCGGCGGCCTGCCGGGGATCGTCGAAGGTGGCGGTGTCGGTGATCGTTTCGGGGTCGAACAGCACCAGGTCGGCGGCGTACCCGGCGCGGACCAGGCCGCGGTCGGCCAGCCGCAGCCGCCGCGCGGCCCGCCCGGTCAGGTGGGCGACGCACTCGGCGAGGTCCAGCACGCCGAGTTCGCGGACGTACCGGGCGAGGTAGCGGGGGAACGTGCCCCAGGCCCGCGGGTGCGGCCGGGCGCCGACGAGCAGCCCGTCGCTGCCGCCGGTGTGCGTGGAGTGCCGCATGATGGCCTGGACGTTCTCCTCGTGCCCGACGTGCATCAGGCACGACGTCCCGAGCCGTTCGTCGAGCAGCGTGTCGAAGTAGAGCTTGGCCGGTTCGGTGCCCTGCTTGCGCGCCGACGCGGCGACGCTGTGCCCGACGAGGTGGGCGTTGTGCTCGTTGCGGACGCCGTTGATTTCGATGGCCTCCCAGTCGATCGGGACGCCGTGAGCACCGTCCGAACCGGACTCTTCGATCACCGCGCGGATCCGCTCTCGTTCGTCCACATCGGACAGGCGGGCGAGCGTGGCGTCGAGGCCGCCTTCGGTGGCCCAGCTCGGCAGCAACGCGCTCAGGTAGGTCGCGCCCGGTAGGTACGGGTAGGTGTCAAGGGAGATGTCGCAGCCGTCGTCGAGGGCGTCGTCCAGCAGCTTCAGCAGATCGGGGGCCTTGCCCTTGTTGACCGAGAAGTTCACCGTCGCGTGGGCCAGGTGCAGCGGGCAGCCCGATCTCCGCGAGACGTCGATCATCTCGGCGAACGCCTCCAGGGCGCCCTTGCCGTAACTGCGGTGGTGCGGACTGTAGAACCCGCCGAGCTCGCCGACGACCCGGCACAGCTCGACCAGCTCGCTCGTCTCCGCATACATCCCCGGCGTGTAGGTGAGGCCGGACGACATCCCCATCGCGCCTTCGCGCAGACCGGTCGCGACCAGGTCCTTCATCCGGGTCAGCTCGGCGTCCGTCGCGGGCCGGTCGTCCCAGCCGACGGCGAGCATCCGGACCGTGCCCTGTGGCACCAAGTAGGCCGCGTTGACGGCGATGCCCCGGTCGAGCCGGTCGAGGTATTCGCCGACCGAGCGCCAGTTCCAGTCGAAGCCCGGCGGGTCGTCGTTCCAACCCGCGAGCTGCTGCCGCAGTGCTTGGAGCACGACGTCGTCGACCGGCGCGTAGGACAGCCCGTCCTGGCCGAGGACTTCGGTCGTCACGCCCTGGGTGATCTTCGCCGGGTGGTCCGGGTTGGCCAGGAGCTGCAGGTCCGAGTGCGAGTGCATGTCGATGAACCCGGGCGCGAGCACCAGTCCGTCGGCGTCGATGGTCCGGCCGCCGGTGAGCGAGCCCGCGTCGGCGACTTCGGCGATCACCCCGTTGGCGATGCCGACGTCGTGGCGGGCCGGCGGCGCGCCGGTGCCGTCGGCGACCAGCGCGTTCTTGACGACGACGGCCATCAGAACCACGTCCGGACGTAGTCGACGACGGTTTCGCCGTCGGCGGCGGTCACCGGCAGCAGCGGCCACTTGTCGAACACCGTGCACGGGTGCGAGAGGCCGAGCCCGATCCAGTCGCCGACCTCGACCGGCGACCCCGGCGGCAGCGTCAGGAAGGCGTGCTGGTCGTTCATCTTCGCGACGACGTGACCTTCGAGGGGTTCGGCGGGGCCGCCCGGCGTCCGGCGCAGCTGCGGCTCGGGCATGCCCTCGTCGAAGGAGGCGTCCCGCTTGCCGAGGGTGAGCAGCGCGAGCTCGCCCGACGGCTTCGACGTCACCTGCGCCCAGGCCCGCAGCGCCGGCCGGAAGGAGTCGACGCCGTCGATGCGCGGGTGGTCGCCGAGCGGGGAGATCTCGCGGTAGAAGCCGTCGTCGTGGGTCAGGTAGGCGCCGCTGCGCAGCACCGGCAGCACGTCGAGGCCGTCGGGCCACGGCTTGGTGAGTTCGTTCGCGACCTGGTCGAAGTAGGCGCTGCCGCCGGCGGTGACGATGATCTGCCCGTCGAGGAGGCCCTTGTCCGCGAAGGAGATCGCCAGGTCGCGCAGACCGTCCACATAGGAGCTGATCTTGGCCAGTGCGGCTTCGTCGGTGTCGTGGGACAGCGCGCCTTCGTAGCCGCCGGTGCCGCGCAGCCGCAGCACCGGGCTCGCGTGCACCGCCTCGGCGATCGCCAGCGCGGTCGCGGTGTCGCGGACGCCGGTGCGGCCGCCGTCGGCGCCCAGTTCGACCAGCACGTCCACCGGGCGCTCGGCGCCTTCGAGGCCCGCGGTCATCAGCTCGACACCGCGGACCGAGTCGACCCAGCAGAGGAACTCGAATTCGGGGTCGGCCGCCAGTTCGGCGGCCAGCCAGCGCAGGCCGGCGCTGTCGAGCAGCTGGTTGGCCAGCAGGATCCGGGAGACGCCGAAGGCGCGGTAGATCCGGAGGTGCCCGGCGTTCGCGCAGGTGATACCCCAGGCGCCGTGCTCGATCTGGCGCGCGAACAGCTGGGGTGCCATGGTCGTCTTGCCGTGCGGAGCGAGCACCACGCCCCGCGCGGCGCACCAGGCGGCCATCGTCCGCAGGTTGTGTTCGAGGGCCTCTTCGTCGAGGACGACGAAGGGGGCGAAGAACCCGTCGGCGAACAGGTTGAGCCGGCGGTCCGCGGCTTCCGCCAGCGTGAGCCCGCCCAGAGCGGGGGCGGCCGAGCGGAAGCGCCAGTCGATCCGCTCCTGGCGGAGGGCGTCGAGCGCGGCGGGGTCCATCAGGCAAGGGTTCATCGGCGGCGACCTCGGTTGCGTATGTTGCAACGACTGTTGCGCATTTTGAGTGCCATAGGTGTAGCATCCGAGTCGCCACAGGTCAACGGGGTGACGGACAGGGGAGACGGAAAGTGACGAGCGGGCCCGAGGTGCTGTGCGTGGGCGAGACGATGGCGCTGTTCGTGCCCGCCGAACCCGGCCCGCCGGACGAGGTGAAGCGCTGGGTGCGCACCATCGGCGGGGCCGAATCGAACGTGGCCTGCAACCTGCCGACGCTCGGCGTCCGCAGCGGCTGGGTGAGCGCGGTCGGGGACGACCCGTTCGGCCGGGCGATGCTGCGCGAGGTCGCCTCCCACGGTGTCGACGTCAGCGGGTGCGTTGTCGATCCGACGCGCCCGACCGGGCTCTACGTCAAGGAAAGCGGCGCGGGCGGCAGTCCGGTGCGCTACTACCGGTCCGGCTCGGCCGCGTCCGGGATGGGCCCGTCGCTGCTGGACCGGCTGAACCTCGACGGCGTCCGCGTGCTGCACCTGTCGGGGATCACGCCCGCGCTGTCGGACAGCTGCCTCGCGCTGGTGCGCGCCCTGCTGGAGCTGCCCCGCGGCGACCGGCTGGTCTCGTTCGACGTCAACCTGCGGCCCGCGCTCTGGGCCGGCCGTGATCCGGGGCTGCTCGCCGAGCTGGCCGCCCAGGCCGACATCGTCCTGACCGGCGACGACGAGGCCGAGCGCGTGTGGGGGACCGGTGACCCCGCGAAGCTGCGGGCGCTGCTGCCGCAGCCGCGCACGCTCGTCGTCAAGCACGGCGAGCGCGGCGCGACCCTCGTCGAGGGGGAGCCGCTGTTCGCGCCCGCGCTGCAGGTCGACGTCGTCGAGCCGGTCGGCGCGGGTGACGCCTTCGCCGCCGGGTTCCTCGCCGCGACCCTGCGCGGTGCCACGCCCCTGGAACGGCTGCGTCAGGGGCATCTCCAGGCCGCGGTCACGCTGCTGACCCACGACGACGTCGGCGTGCCGCTGCCGCCCGCGGTCGTGGATACCCTGCTGCACGCGGACCCGGACGAGTGGCGTTCGGTCCGGCTGACCGGCGAAGGGGTGGTGCGCACGTGAGTCAAAGCCTCGACCGCGCGTTGACGCTGCTGAACTCGATCGCGCAGGACGCGCGCACGCTCGACGACCTCGCCGACGAGATCGGCGTGCACAAGTCGACGGTGCTGCGGCTGCTGCGCACCCTCGAGCAGCACCACTTCGTCCGCCGCGAAGGCGCCCGGCACTACCGGCTGGGCAGCGCCATGTTCGACCTCGCCAACCAGGCCCTGGACTCCTTCGACGTCCGGCGCAGCGCGCACCCCGCGCTCGCCGCCCTCAACGCGCGCACCGGGCACACCGTGCACCTGGCCAGCTACGAGGACGGCGAAGTCGTCTACATCGACAAGTTCGAAGGCCGGCATTCCGTGCGGATGTACTCGCGCATCGGCAAGCGCGCGCCGCTGCACTGCACGGCGGTGGGGAAGGTGCTGGTCGCCGCGATGCCGCCGGCCCGCCGCGAGGAGATCGCGCGGTCGATCGAGTACCCGGTCCGGACGCCGAACACGATCACCACGCCCGCGGAGTACCTGGCGGAGCTGGAACGCGTGGCCGAGCGTGGGTACGCGGTCGACAACGCCGAACACGAGGACTTCATCCACTGCATCGCGGCGCCGGTCCGGGGGACCGGCGGCGAGGTGCTGGCCGCCGCGTCGATGTCGGTGCCGAAGGTGCTGCTCGACTACGAAGGCCTGCTGGCGCTGGTGCCCGAACTGCGGGCCGCCACCAAGGAAGCTTCCGTCCACAGTGGATGGACGGAGAACGGAAAGGGGCACTGATGAGCAAGACGGCAGTTTCCACCGAGAACGCGCCGAAGCCGCCGGCGAAGTTCTCGCAGGCCGTCCGCAAGGGGAACCTGCTGCAGGTCGCCGGCCAGGTCGCCTTCGACCCGGCGACGAACGCGATCGTCGGCGACGACGTCGCGGGCCAGACCCGGCAGACGTTCAAGAACATCGAAGCGGTGCTGGCGGAGGCGGGCTCGAGCCTCGCCGACGCGATCATGGTCCGGGTGTACCTGACCGACACCGCGCACTTCGCGCCGTTCAACGAGGTGTACGACGAGCTGATCGGCGACGCGCCGCAGCCCGCCCGCACGACGGTGTACGTCGGCCTGCCGGGCGAGTTGCTCGTCGAGATCGACGTGCTCTGCGTGCTGGACTGAGCCTGCGGCAGGTGGTCAGCCCAGGACGCTCGTGTAGCCGTTCAGGGCTGGCTGCCCGCCGAGGTGGGCGTAGAGCACGTTCGAGTCGCGGGAAATCTCGCCGTTCTTGACGAGGTCCATCAGCCCGGCCATCGACTTGCCCTCGTACACCGGGTCGGTGATCATCCCCTCCAGCCGGGCGCACGTCCCGATGGCGTCCACTGTGGACTTGTCGGGGATGCCGTAGATTCCGGCGTGGTAACGGTCGTCCAGTTCGACCTCGGGGATTTCGCCGGCGCCGATCAGCTCGGCGGTGTTGCGCGCGATGCGCGTGACCTGCTCGCGGGTTTCTTCCGGCTTGGCGGAGGCGTCGATGCCGAGGATCCGGCGGTTCTTGCCGAGCGCGGTCCCGGCGACCATCCCGCCCTGCGTGCTGCCGGTGACCGAGCAGACGATCACGGTGTCGAAGAAGACGCCGAGTTCTTCTTCTTGGCGTTCCAGTTCGACGATCCAGTTCGCGAAGCCGAGGCCGCCGAGCCGGTGGTCCGAGGCGCCGGCCGGGATGGCGTACGGCTTCCCGCCCCGCTCTTCGACCTCGGCGACCGCGTTCTCCCACGCCTCCTTGAAGCCGATGCCGAAGCCGGCCTCGACGAGCCGGACGTCGGCGCCGAGGATCCGCGACAGCTGGATGTTGCCGACCTTGTCGTAGAGCGGGTCGTGCCAGTCGACCCAGCTTTCCTGTACCAGCACGGCCTTCAGCCCGGCCCGGGCGGCGGCCGCGGCGACCTGGCGGGTGTGGTTGGACTGGACGCCGCCGATGGAAACGAGCGTGTCGGCGCCCTGGGCGAGCGCGTCGGCGACGAGGTACTCGAGCTTGCGGGTCTTGTTCCCGCCGTACGCGAGGCCGGAGTTCACGTCTTCGCGCTTGGCCCAGATCTTCGCGCCGCCGAGGTGTTCGGTGAGCCGGTCGAGGGGGTGCACCGGCGACGGGCCGAACAACAGCGGGTAGCGGGGGAAGTCGGCGAGGGTCATCGGTCCTCCAGCAGTTCGGTCCAGATGGTCGAGATCACCTCGACGGCGGTTTGGGTGTCGTGCTTCTCGAGCGCGTCGATGAGCTTCGTGTGGCGCTCGACGGAGTTCCAGGCGAGTGCCGAGCTGAACCGGGCGTGCTCGAGGCGGCGCAGGAGCGGCGTGTATCGGTCGAGGGTCGCGGCCACCGCGGCGTTGCCGGCCAGGCGGACCGGGACGTCGTGCAACTCGTCGTCCGCCTGCACGGCGGCCGCGATGTCCCGGGCTTCGATGGCGTTCGCGAACCGGTCGTTGGCCGCGCGCATGGCGGCGATGTCGGCCGGGCGGCACCTCGCGGCGGCCTGGCGGACGGCGAACTCGTGCAACACCCGGACGATCTCCCGGGCGTCGAGCACGTCGGGCGACATGACCTCGGACACGCGCGTGTAGCTCTGCGGCTTGGAGTCGACCAGACCGTCGTCGGCCAGGCGCCGCAGGGCCTCGCGCACGGGAGCCTTGGACAGCCCGAGCTGGTCGGCGAGGTCGCCGTCGCGCAGGGGAGCGCCGGGCGGCAGCGTGCCGTCGACGATCGCGCGGCGGATGCGGTCGTAGGCCTCGTCGCGGAGCAACGGGCGGGTGACCTTCGAGAGACTCACATCTAACATGTTAGATGTCGGTGCCGTGTCCGGCAAGCGCCGTTCTGCTCAGCTCGGCGTGGTGAGCCGCCGGGCGAGGTCGGTGAATTCGTCGAAGGCGTGCCGTCCTTGGCGCAGCACGGCCGACATCTCGGCGGAGTGCGACTGCCGGGCCTCCGGGGCGCGGTCGAACCACAGTGTCCGCAGCGCCCGATCGGCTTCCGCGACGGCCAGCGCGCCGGCGATCAGCTCGTCCGGCCCGACGAGGCGGAGCAGCAGCAGAGCCTTCTTGAGGTCGCTGCGGGCGCTCCAGTACCGCTGTTCCGCTTCGGCAACGAGTTCGGGGCTCGCGGGCACCGCCGGCGCGACCGTGCGCACGGTCCGGAAGAGCCACAGAACGGCGTCGCGGGCCGTGGTCGCCGCTTCGACGAGCTGGGCGGAGCGCAGCGCCCGCTCCTCCCGCAGCCGGGTCCGCGCGGCGACCCGGGCCTTGACCGGTTCGAGGAACACCCCGAGCAGCACCCCGGCGAGCGCGAACACCCCGGCGACGAGTGGAGTCAGCACGACACGGAAGTGTGCCGCACGCCGTAGCCGGAGCGAACCGCCCGGCCCACGCGGGTCGGTTTCGGCCGGGGCGCCCGCCCCGCCCCCAGCGGGGTGGGCCACAACGAGGCGATCTTCAAGACACGGCCGCACGAGGCCGGGCGGCCGGGCCGTCGGATCAGTAAACCGGGCCGGTGTACTTTTCGCCGGGGCCCTGGCCGGGCTCGTCCGGCACGGCCGAAGCTTCGCGGAACGCCTTCTGGAGCGACTGCAGGCCGTCGCGCAACGGGCCGGCGTGCAGGCCCAGGTACTCCGCGGAGGCCGTCACGAGCCCGGCGAGCGCGGTGATGAGGCGGCGCGCCTCGTCGAGGTCGCGGTGCGGGGACGTCGCCGGGTCGGCGTCGGCGAGCCCGAGCCGCTCGGCGCCGGCCGACAGCAGCATCACCGCCGCCCGGCTGATCACCTCCACGCTGGGGATGTCCTCCAGGTGGCGGGCTTCGGGGGAATAAGGGGGCTGTTCGGAGGGTTGTTCTGACACGTCTGGTACCCTTCCACGAGCGACCAGCCCCCGAGCGATCGGGGGCGGCAAGTGGAGCCCCGCTCCCACCCGCGTCACCGTACAGGTGTCCGGGTCCGGTCTCGCCAGGACGCAAGTCCGAAGCGAAGCAGTGCCCTCCGGGGCACGATCGGAACAGAGTGGGCCCCGCACACCGAACGGTGTCGGGGCCTTCGCTATGTGGGCACCAGGTCGAAACGAGAACAGGAAACATTCCTCGGACCAAGGAGGCCCCATCAGCTCCGAGACACGCATCAACGACCGTATCCGGGTGCCGGAGGTCCGACTCGTCGGCCCCGCCGGCGAACAGGTCGGCATCGTCCGGATCGAGGATGCGCTGCGCCTGGCGCAGGAGAACGATCTCGACCTCGTCGAGGTCGCGCCGCAGGCCCGCCCGCCGGTGTGCAAGCTCATGGACTTCGGCAAGTTCAAGTACGAGAGCGCGCAGAAGGCCCGCGAGTCGCGGCGCAACCAGCAGCTGACCGTCATCAAGGAACAGAAGCTGCGCCCCAAGATCGACCAGCACGACTACGAGACCAAGAAGGGTCACGTGTCGCGCTTCCTGGCGGCGGGCAACAAGGTCAAGGTGACGATCATGTTCCGCGGTCGCGAGCAGTCCCGGCCGGAGCTCGGCTACCGGCTGCTGCAGAAGCTCGCCGAGGACGTCACCGAACTGGGGTTCGTCGAGTCTTCGGCCAAGCAGGACGGCCGCAACATGATCATGGTGCTGGCCCCGCACAAGAACGTGAAGCCGAAGGCCAAGGCCGAGCCCGCTCCCGAGCAGGCCCCCGAGGCGTAGGCGCCGACCAGCACGAGTCAGCGGCTCACCGGTTCTCCGGTGAGCCGCCGCACGAAAGAGGACAGAAATGCCGAAGATGAAGACCCACAGCGGGACGTCCAAGCGCATCCGCAAGACGGGGACGGGCAAGCTGCGCCGCCAGATGACCGGCCGGCGCCACCGCATGGAGAAGAAGTCCAGCCGCGTGACCCGCCGCCTCGAGGGCACCACCGAGGTGTCGAAGACCGAGGTCAGCCGCGTCAAGCGCCTGCTCGGCATCTGATCCCGCAGAACTTGCTGTAACCACCCGGGGCGTCCCCCTCGCCCCCTGAGATCGACAGGATGGACCCGTGGCACGCGTCAAGCGGGCGGTCAACGCCCAGAAGAAGCGTCGCGCAACTCTCGAACTGGCCAGCGGCTACCGCGGCCAGCGTTCGCGGCTGTACCGCAAGGCCAAGGAGCAGACGCTTCACTCGCTGAACTACGCCTACCGGGACCGCCGTGCCCGCAAGGGTGACTTCCGCCAGCTGTGGATCACCCGCATCAACGCGGCCGCCCGCGCCAACGGCGTGACCTACAACCGGTTCATCCAGGGCATCAAGGCCGCGGGTGTCGAGGTCGACCGCAAGATCCTCGCGGACCTCGCCGTCAACGACGCCGCCGCCTTCACCGCGCTGGCCGAGCTCGCCAAGGCCAACGTCAACACCGGCGAAGCGAAGTCGGCCTGACCGGCAGCTTTCCGCGACCCGGGGCGGAACCGTTCACCGAACGGACCCCCCGGGTCGTTGCTGCGCGCAAGCTGACGCGGCGCGCGGAACGCGACAAGACCGGCCGGTTCCTGGCCGAAGGCGCCAACGCCGTCGAGGCCGCGCTCGAGCACGGCAGGGTGCACGAGCTGTTCGTCACCTCTCGCGCGGCCGCGCAGCACCCCGGCCTGGTCGACGCGGCCCGCGAGGCCGGTGTCCCGGTCTCGCCGATCACCGACCGCGCCGCCGACGGGCTGTCGGAAACCGTGACGCCGCAAGGCATCGTGGCCGTCTGCGCGCTGCTGGACCGGCCCCTCGAGGAGGCCGTGACCCCGGCCGCCCGGCTCGTGGTGGTGCTGGTGGACGTCGCCGACCCCGGCAACGCGGGCACGGTGATCCGCGTCGCCGACGCGGCCGGTGCCGACGCGGTGGTCCTGGCGGGCGACACGGTCGACCCCCACAACGGCAAGTGCGTCCGCGCGGCCGCCGGCAGCCTGTTCCACCTGCCGATCGCCCGTGTCCGAGACGTCCCGGCCGCGCTGGCCGCCTGCTCGGCCGCGGGCCTGCGGACGTTCGCCGCCCACGGCTACGCCGACGCCGAACTCGATCGGGTGGACCTGGCCACGCCGACGGCGTGGGTGTTCGGCAACGAGGCGCACGGCCTGCCCGCCGACGTCCTCGACCGCGCCGACCTCGCCGTCCGGATCCCCCTGTACGGCCACGCCGAGAGCCTCAACCTCGCCACCGCGGCGGCTGTCTGCGTCTACACCAGCGCGATGGCGGCGCGGCGCTGACCCGCTCGCCGGGCCGCGGCCGGCGTCCGGAGTGGCGGACTTCGCCGGGCGGTGACCGTGCGTCCGCACGCGCCCGGGGCGACCGGGGGCGTGCGGAGCCGATCCCATAGACTTTTCCCGCCTTTGACCTCTCGCGTGCCGTGTGCGGCGGAGCGCGAACGACCAGTCCCAGCGGACGCCGAGGAGTTATGTCCGGAGCCACGGAGAAGGAAGCACAGGGCGCGGTGCTCGCCCCCGAGACGCTGCAGGAGGCGGTCAAGGCCGCCGAAGCGGCGTTCGCCGCCGCGACCGGGCTCGACGGGCTGGCCGAGGTCAAGCCGGCCCACCTCGGTGACCAGTCCCCGGTGGGCCTGGCCCGCCGCGGGATCGGCGCCCTGCCCAAGCAGGAGAAGGCCGAGGCCGGCAAGCGCGTCAACGAGGCCCGCCAGGCGATCCAGGCGGCCTTCGACGCCCGCCGCGCCGAGCTCCAGGCCGAGCGCGACGAGCGCGTGCTGCGCGAAGAAGCCGTCGACGTCACCCTGCCGTGGGACCGGGTGCCGCGCGGCGCCCGGCACCCGATCAGCACCATCTCCGAGCGCGTCGCGGACGCCTTCGTCGCGATGGGCTACGAAGTCGCGGAGGGGCCCGAGCTCGAAGCCGAGTGGTTCAACTTCGACGCGCTGAACTTCGGCAAGGACCACCCGGCCCGCCAGCTGCAGGACACGTTCTACGTCGGCGAAGAGGACTCCGGCCTGGTGCTGCGCACGCACACCTCGCCGGTCCAGGCGCGCACGCTGCTGCACCGCGACCTGCCGGTGTACGTCGTCTGCCCCGGCCGGACGTACCGCACCGACGAGCTCGACTCGACGCACACCCCGGTGTTCACCCAGGTCGAGGGCCTCGCGGTGGACAAGGGCATCACCATGGCCCACCTCAAGGGCACGCTGGACGCCTTCGCCCGCGCGATGTTCGGCGAAAACTCGAAGACGCGGCTGCGCCCGCACTTCTTCCCCTTCACCGAGCCGTCCGCGGAGGTGGACGTCTGGTTCGAGGAGAAGAAGGGCGGCCCCGGCTGGGTCGAGTGGGGCGGCTGCGGCATGGTCAACCCGAACGTGCTGCGCGCCTGCGGCGTCGACCCGGAGGTGTACTCCGGGTTCGCCTTCGGCATGGGCATCGAGCGCACCCTGCAGTTCCGCAACGGGATCCCGGACATGCGCGACATGGTGGAGGGCGACGTCCGCTTCACCCTTCCCTTCGGAACGGAGGCGTAGTGCGAGTTCCAGTCAGCTGGCTGACCGAACACCTCGATCTCAACGAGGAGGTCACCCCGCAGGACCTGGCCGACGCGTTCGTCCGGATCGGCATCGAGGTCGACGACCTGCGTGAGCTCGGCCCCGTGACCGGCCCGCTGGTCGTCGGCCGGGTGGCCGAGATCGAGGAGCTCACCGAGTTCAAGAAGCCGGTGCGGTTCTGCCGTGTCGACGTCGGTGAGCCCGCCGACGAAGCCGAGGAGCTCGACGAAGACCTCGACGACGAAGAAGACGAGGACGACGACGAAGCCGGCGAGTTCGACGAGGGCCCGCACGGCATCAAGACCCGCGGCATCATCTGCGGCGCGCGCAACTTCGTCGAGGGCGACCTGGTCGTCGTCGCGCTGCCGGGCGCGGTCCTGCCGGGCGACTTCGAAATCGCCGCCCGCAAGACCTACGGCCGGATCAGCGACGGCATGATCTGCTCGGCGCGCGAGCTCGGCCTCGGCGACGACCACACCGGCATCCTCGTGCTGCCCCCGGGCACCGCGAGCCCGGGCGACGACGCGAGCGAGCTGCTCGGCCTCGACGACTCGGTGATCGAGCTCGCCCCGACCCCGGACCGCGGGTACGCGCTGTCGATCCGCGGGCTCGCGCGCGAGCTGTCGAACGCGCTCGACGTGCCCTTCGGCGACCCGGCGCTGCTGGAGGTCCCGGCGGCCGAGGGCGACGCCTGGCCGGTGCGCGTCGAGGACCCGGAAGGCTGCCCGCGGTTCGTGCTGCGCCGGGTCACCGGCCTGGACGCGACCGCGCCGACCCCGTGGCGGATGCGCCGGCGGCTGATGCTGGCCGGCATCCGGTCGATTTCGCTGGCCGTCGACGTCACGAACTACGTGATGCTCGAGCTCGGGCACCCGCTGCACGCGTTCGCCACCAAGGCCATCCAGGGTGATCTGGTGGTGCGCCGGGCGAAGCCGGGCGAGAAGCTGACCACTTTGGACGACGTGGAGCGCACGCTCGACCCGGACGACGTGGTCATCGCCGACGACAGCGGCGTCATTTCGCTCGCCGGCACGATGGGCGGCGCCAGCACCGAGATCACGCCGGAAAGCACCGACGTGCTGCTCGAGGCGGCGCACTGGAACCCGGCGGCGATCAGCCGCACGGCGCGCCGGCACAAGCTGTTCTCCGAGGCCGCCAAGCGCTTCGAGCGGTTCACCGACCCGCAGCTGTGCGCGGCGGCGGTCGAGCTGGCCGCGCGCCTGCTGCGCCAGTACGGCGACGCCGCCATCCAACCCGGCCGCACCGACGAGGGCACGGTCGAGCCGAACCCGCCGGTCGTGATGCCGATCAACCTGCCCGACAAGGTCGCGGGCGTGAACTACCAGCGCGGCGTCACGGTCCGCCGGCTCACCCAGATCGGCTGCAAGGTGTCGGTCGGCACGGGCGACGACGGCACGGGCCTGGTCACGGCGATCCCCCCGAGCTGGCGCGGCGACCTGCGCCAGCCGGCCGACCTCGTCGAAGAGGTGCTGCGGCTCGAGGGCTACGACAGCATCCCGTCGACGCTCCCGGCGGCCCCGGCCGGCCGCGGGCTGACCGACAGCCAGCGGCGGGTCCGGAGTGTCTCCCGGGCGCTGGCCGAGGCCGGGTACGTCGAGGTGCGCCCGTTCCCGTTCGTCGGCGACGCGGTGTGGGACGCTTTCGGCCTGCCCGAAGACGACGTCCGCCGCAACGCGGTGGTGGTCCGCAACCCCCTGGAGGCCGACCGCAACCGCCTGGCGACGACGTTGCTGCCAGGCCTGCTGGACACCTTGCAGCGCAACGTGTCGCGCGGGATGAAGGACGTGTCGCTGTACCACATCGGCCAGGTGCTGCTCCCCGCCCCGAACCCGCTGAAGGTCCCCGACCTCGGCGTCGACCGGCGGCCGTCGGACGAGGAACTGGCCCTGCTGGAGGCGGCGGTGCCCCAGCAGCCGCTGCACGTGGCCGTGGTCCTCGCCGGCAACCGGCACCGCGCGGGCTGGTGGGGCTCCGGCGAGCAGGCGAACTGGGCCGACGCGGTCCAGGCGGCCCGCACGGTCGCGGAGGCGGCCGGCGTCGAGCTGACGGTCCAGGCGGCCGACCTCCCGCCGTGGCACCCGGGCCGCTGCGCCCAGCTCCGGGTCGGCGACTGGCCGGTCGGCCACGCGGGTGAGCTGCACCCGAAGGTGGTCGAAGCCCTCGGCCTGCCGCCGCGCACGGTGGCGATGGAGCTGGACCTGGACGCGATCCCGCTGCCCGATGCCCGCCCGGCGCCGAGCGTGTCGGGCTACCCGCCGGTGCTGCTGGACGTGGCCCTGGTCGCGGCGGCGGAGGTCCCGTCGGCGGACCTGGCGTCGGTGCTGCGCGAGGGCGCGGGCGAGCTGCTGGAGGACATCACCCTGTTCGACGTGTACGCGGGCGAGCAGGTCGGCGAAGGCAAGCGATCGCTGGCGTACAAGCTGCGGTTCCGCGCTCCGGACCGGACCTTGACGGTCGACGAGGCCACCAAGGCCCGCGACGCGGCGGTGGCAGCAGCAGGCGAGCGCTTCGGCGCCACCCTCCGAGCCTGACCTCACCCGCCCTGACGGTCACCCGGCCCCTCCCGCTCGCCAGAGCAGGAGGGGCCGGCCCGCCTCCGCCTCGAGCGGGCGATGCTGGCCCGCACCGCCCGCAACCCAACCCCGCCAACTCCGGGGTGATGCCCCTCCAGACACGCGAGATGCCTCTCCAGCCACGCGAGATGCCTCTCCAGACACGCAAGATGCCCCTCCGGCCACGCGAGAAGCCCCTCCAGACACGCGAGCCGACCGTCCAGGTACGCGAGCCGACCATTCAGGTACGGGAGCCGACCCTTCGGGCGCACAAGCCGCGCCTGGGTACACGATCGTCCCGGCCCCCGGCCCCCGGCCCCCGGCCCCCGGCCCCCGGCCCCCGGCCCCCGGCCCCCGGCCCCCAAAGCCCCCGGGCGCGCTGCCACCGCACCTCACGCGATGTGCTTGAGCGCCTCCCGCCTCGACAATCCGGACAACCCCGGGTGGTCGTCCACGAAGCACCGCACCCAGTCCGGCGCCGTCTTCGCGTAGTCCCGCAGGGCCCAGCCGATCCCTTTGCGCAGGAAGAACTCCGGCTCGGCGATCGCGGGCTCGATCGCGCGGGTCAGCAAGTCCGTGTCGGTGTCCTCCTTGGCCCCCACCTGGCAGATGATCGCCGTCCGGCGGCGCCAGAGGTCGGGGTCGTGGGCCCAGGCCAGGAGCTTCGGGGTCAGCTCGGCGCGGTGCGCACGGAGGATCGGGCCGATCCGCCGGATGGCCACCTCGTCCACGACGTCCCACCAAGCGCCGTCGACGATCATCTCCTCGTACACCGGGACCAGGTCCGGATCCTGCCAGCGCCGGTAGGCCCGGTACCCGGAAAGATCGATCGCCGCGTAGCGCTCCTCGCGGAATTCGGCCGCCCGCCACAACTCCAGGACAGTTCCGGAAAATGTCACCCGATCGGGCAATGTGTGGTCGGCCAGCACCCGCTTGAGGAGCACGCTGCGCTCGGGTTTCGCCACTCCGCGGAACGGCATGGCCGACTTCATGTACGCCTGCATCGCCGGCGCCTTCGCCGGGTCGGCCAGCTCCGCCAGCCCGGCGCGGATCGCCGCGACCAGCCTTTCGTCCGCGCTCATCGGTCCTCCTGTCGGGCTCCGGCGGTCCGCAGCGTACTGCCGGCCACCGACAGTTCCGGCGCCGCGCGGTCGCCGCAGATACCGACGAAAGACGGATGGCGGAAGCCGCGTCGGTCAGCGAGATTGTCCGAGGTTGCCGGTAGTTTCGTCGAAATCTGGCGAACGCTGTCGAATGCGGACGAAAAGGACGACTGTGAAAAGAATCGTTGCCGCCATCGCCGCCGCGGGGCTCGCGGCCGGGCTGATGGCCGCCGCGCCCGCCGCCTCGGCGGAGCCCGGGGTGCAGTTCACCCCCGCGCCGATCGCCTGGGGGCCCTGCGCGTCGGCGAGCCTCAAGGCCAACGGCGCCGAGTGCGGGTTCCTCGAAGTGCCGATGGACTACGCGAAGCCGGGCGGGGCGAAGGTCTCCGTCGCGGTGTCGCGGATCAAGCACAAGACCGCGCAGTCCCAGGGCATCATGCTGGTGAACCCGGGCGGCCCTGGTGGCTCCGGCCTCGGCCTGTCGGTGCTCGGCAAGTACGTGCCGAACCACGCCGGGGACAACTACGACTGGATCGGCTTCGACCCGCGGGGCGTCGGGTCCAGCAAGCCCGCCATCAGCTGCGACGGGAACTACTTCAGCTACAACCGGCCGGCCTACGTGCCGACCACCGTGCAGCTGGAGAAGACCTGGCTGGCCCGCTCGAAGGGGTACGCCGACGCGTGCCGCAAGAACGGCGAGATCCTGAACCACATCAAGACGACCGATGTCGCTCAGGACATGGACAGCCTGCGCAAGGCCCTCGGTGAGAAGCAGATCAACTACTACGGCTTCTCCTACGGCACCTACCTCGGCCAGGTGTACAGCACGCTGTACCCGAAGAACGTCCGCCGGATGGTGCTGGACGGCAACGTCGACCCGCGGAAGGTCTGGTACCAGGCCAACCTCGACCAGGACGTCGCCTTCGACAAGAACATCAAGATCTACTTCGACTGGCTCGCGAAGTACGACGACGTCTACCACCTCGGCAAGACCGGCGACGCCGTCGAGAAGCTCTGGTACGACACGCAGCGCAAGCTCGCCAAGAGCCCGGCGGGCGGGGTGATCGGCGGCGACGAGTGGACCGACGTCTTCCTGCAGGCCGGTTACTACGTCTTCGGCTGGGTCGACATGGCCAAGGCCTTCGACGGCTACGTGCACAAGGGCGACTGGCAGACCCTGAAAGAGCTCTACGACAGCTCGAACCCGCCGGGCGAGGACAACGGGTTCGCCGTCTACCTGGGCGTGCAGTGCACCGACGTGCAGTGGCCGACCGACTGGAACCGGTGGCGGATCGACAACTGGCTGACCTACTTCAAGGCCCCGTTCGAGACCTGGGGCAACGCCTGGTTCAACGCGCCCTGCGTGTACTGGCCGGCGAAGGCGGGCAAGCCGGTGAACATCGACGGCAGCAAGGTGGCCGGCGCGCTGCTCATCAGTGAAGAGCTCGACGCCGCCACGCCGTACGCCGGCAGCCTCGAGGTGCGGAAGCGGTTCCCGAACTCGAGCCTGATCAGCGCGCCGGGCGGGACGACGCACGCCGGCTCGCTGTCCGGGGTGTCCTGCGTGGACGACAAGATCGCCGACTACCTGGCCACCGGCACGCTGCCGAAGCGCCGGCCCGGCAACCACTCGGACGTGCAGTGCAGCCCGGTGCCGCCGCCGGTGCCCGACGGCGCCGCGGCGCAGAAGTCGGACAACTCCGCGAAGGCCGCCCAGGAGAAGCAGAGCACGCTGGCCCAGCTGCTGCACTTCTGAGCGCAACCGCCGCATCCCGCTGCCCCGGTCCGGTTCTTCCGGACCGGGGCAGCGTCTTGTCCGCCGGTGTCCCATCGTCGCCTCCTCGTGACGGTTCGTGGCCGGTGGAGACGTTAGGCGAGGGGTCCGACAATTTCGGAGCGGAGTGGGCCGTGAGCAGCGCGTGGCCGAAATTGTCGGGGGTGCGCGCTAGCTTCGTGGCATGTCGATCATCCAAGAGCGCCGGACCGAGGTCCGGGCAGCGGACAACACCTATCAGATCGTGGTCTCGACCAGGACGGACGTCGACCGCGCCGAACCCACACCCCGGGTGATGATCACCCTGGAAGCCGGTGGCCCCGGCGGCGAACCGGTCGCCGAGGGCAGCCTCGACCTGGACGTCGCGGTGGCGGCCACGGTGGCGGAGCTCGTCACGGACGGATTGCTGTCCGCGACCGGCGAGGGCCGCGGGTCGCGGCGAAGATCCGCGGGCCGTCCTGCCCAGCAGGGCCGCCCGTGGAGCGAGGGGGCGGACGCGGAGCTGGAGAACCGGTGGATCGCGGGGGAGAGCGTCGCGCAGATCGCGGCGTACTTCGAGCGCACCCCCGGCGGCATCCGCGCCCGGCTGCCGCGCGTGGGCTGCGACCCGGAGCACCCGGGCTGCTACCTCCCCGTGCCGCCGAGCAGGCGCACGGACCCGGACGGAGGTGAGCCGAGCTGACCGTTCGGCGGCAGGCCGGTCCCCGACGGGCCGGCCTGCCGCCGAACGCCTGGGTCAGCTCACCGACCAGCCAGGAGGGTCTAGTGGACATGTCACCAAAGGTGGCGCACTCTGGTGCGCCCCGAGCCCGGCGGCGGTGCGGGAAGCATCGGGTGGGCTCGAAGTCTTGCCGCGCGGCTTGGGCGGACAGCCGGACGACCCGTGGTTCCGGGCCGTTGGTTCGGCAGCGGGGTCGCGTCGCCTGCGCCCGAGCCGGAAACCTCGGTTTCCGGCTGCTAACCCCGAAGCGAGCTGTCGGCGCGGTCCGGCAAGGCCACCCCGGCCGCCACGGCTGCGCGCGTGGCCAGCGCCTGCAGGTGTTCGATCAGTTCCGGCGGTTCCTCGACCGTGAACGCGCACCCCAGCCCGAGCAGCCGGAACGCGAGCCAGTCCACCGTGTCGGTGTGGCTCCGCCACCGGCAGCGGCCGTCGCCCAGATCGGTCAGCTCGCCCAGCGCCTGGCCGAGGCGGGGCGCGATCTGCGACGCCGGCTCCGCGAGCACGGCCACCGCCCGGTACGACGGCGCCAGGTCGTAGAACCGGTCGATGACGTAGGCCGCCAGGTCCGTGGCCGGCGGCTCGCGCGGCACCACCCGGCCGCCGGTGGCCTGGGCGTCGCGGACGCGGTCGACGCGGAACACGCGCCAGTCCGCCCGGTCGAGGTCGTACGCCACCAGGTACCAGCGGCGTCCGGCGGCGACCAGCCGCAGCGGCTCGGCTCGGCGCCGGGTCTCGGCCCCGTCGTGGGCGCGGTAGCGGAACCGGACGGTCTCGTGGTTGGCGATCGCCCCGGCGAACACCGTCAGCTGTGCCGGGTCGACGACGGGCCCGGTGGCCGGCACGGCGACCGTCGCCGTGCCGATCGTGCCCACCCGGCGGCGCAGCCGGGCCGGCAGGACCTGCTCCAGCTTGGCCAGCGCCCGCACGGACGCCTCCTCGATGCCGTCGACCGTCTGGCCGGCCGCGGTGCGCAGCCCGACCGCGATCGCGACGGCTTCCTCGTCGTCGAGCACCAGCGGGGGCATCGCGGTGCCGGCGACCAGCCGGTAGCCGCCCGCCACCCCGCGGCTGGCCTCGACCGGGTAGCCCAGGTCGCGCAGCCGTTCGATGTCGCGGCGGATGGTGCGCGGGCTGACGCCCAGGCGGTCGGCCAGTTCGCTGCCCGGCCACTCCCGGGGTGTCTGGAGCAGGGAAAGCAGGCCGAGCAACCGGGCCGGGGTGTCCGTCATGCGCCCAGCATCCCAAGGTGGCGGCCACCACTCCGGGTTTGTTTAGACTTGCAAGGGCGTGCATAATCATGCGTATGACGGTGAACATCGCGGTGGCCGGAGCCAGCGGGTACGCGGGTGGTGAGCTGCTGCGCCTGCTCCTGACCCATCCCGAGGTCGAGATCGGCGCGCTCACGGCCGCCAGCAGCGCGGGCACGAAGCTCGTCGTCCACCAGCCCCACCTCGCCCCGCTCGCCGACCGCGTCCTGGCGGAGACGACGCCGGAGACCCTCGCCGGTCACGACGTCGTCTTCCTCGCGCTGCCCCACGGGCACTCCGCGGCGATCGCGTCGCAGCTCGGTCCGGACGTCCTGGTGGTCGACCTCGGCGCCGACCACCGCCTGGCCGACGCCGGCGACTGGCAGCGCTGGTACGGCGGCGACCACGCCGGCCAGTGGCCGTACGGCCTGCCCGAGCTGCCCGGCGCCCGCGAGAAGCTCGCCGGCACCAAGCGCATCGCCGTGCCCGGCTGCTTCCCGACCGGCGGCTCGCTGGCCCTGGTGCCCGCGTTCGCGGCCGGCTTGATCGAGCCCGACGTCACGATCGTCGCGGTCACCGGGACTTCCGGGGCCGGCAAGAGCCTCAAGCCGAACCTGCTCGGCTCCGAGGTGATGGGCTCGGCGAGCGCGTACGGCGTC
Organism: Amycolatopsis sp. NPDC005003; assembly: GCF_053600695.1. Taxonomy (NCBI): domain Bacteria; kingdom Bacillati; phylum Actinomycetota; class Actinomycetes; order Pseudonocardiales; family Pseudonocardiaceae; genus Amycolatopsis; species Amycolatopsis sp. NPDC005003. Next base: position 213,046 of record NZ_JBSGAI010000013.1, read on the forward strand.
GGCGGCGCGCACCGCCACACCCCCGAGTTCGCGCAGAACCTCTCGGCCGTCGCGGGGGAGCGGGTCACCGTGTCCTTCACCCCGGTGCTCGCGCCGATGCCCCGCGGCATCCTCACCACGGCGAGCGCTCCGCTGAAGGGCGATGTGGACGAGGCCGCCGCCCGTGCGGCGTACGAGAAGGCCTACGACGCGGAGCCGTTCGTCCAGCTGCTGCCCGCGGGCGCCTGGCCGACGACCTCGGCGACGCTCGGCTCGAACAACACCCAGCTGCAGGTCGCGGTGGACGCCGACGCGAAGCGCCTGGTCGTCGTCGCCGCGATCGACAACCTCACCAAAGGCACCGCCGGCGGTGCCGTCCAGTCGATGAACCTGGCCCTCGGCCTCCCGGAAACCACCGGGCTTCCCACCGTAGGAGTGGCACCGTGACCGTCACCGGCCCCCAGGGCTTCCGCGCCGCCGGCGTCGCCGCCGGGATCAAGGCCTCCGGCGCGCTCGACCTCACCCTGGTCGTCAACGACGGCCCGCTCGGCGTCGCCGCGGGGGTGTTCACCCGCAACGTGATCAAGGCCGCGCCGGTGCTGTGGTCGCAGGAGGTGCTCAAGCAGCAGCGGCTGAGGGCCGTCGTCCTCAACTCGGGTGGTGCCAACGCGGCCACCGGGCCCGGCGGCTTCCAGGACACCCACGCCACGGCCGAGAAGGTCGCCGAGGTCCTGCAGGCGGGCGCGATCGAGGTCGCCGTCTGCTCCACCGGCCTGATCGGCGAACGGCTGCCGATGGACGCGGTCCTGTCCGGAGTGGACGCCGCGTTCAAGGCCCTCGACACGGGTGCCGAAGCGAGCCTCAACGCCGCCAAGGGCGTGATGACCACCGACACCAAGCCTAAGCAGTCCTTCGCGAAGCACGACAGCGGCTGGAGCGTCGGCGGCTTCGCCAAGGGCGCGGGCATGCTCGCGCCGAACCTCGCCACCATGCTCTCGGTCCTCACCACCGACGCCGTGGTCGACAAGGAGACCCTCGACCGTGCCCTGCGCGCGGCGACCCACGTCACCTTCGACCGGCTCGACGTCGACGGCGGCACGTCCACCAACGACACCGTCCTGGTCCTGGCGTCCGGCGCGAGCGGGATCGAGCCCACCGAAGCGGAGCTCACCGAGCTGCTCACCGCGGTCAGCCACGACCTGGTGCTCCAGCTGCGCGCGGACTCCGAGGGCGCGACCAAGGACGTCGACGTCACCGTGCGGGGCGCGGCCACCGAGGCCGACGCGATCGCGGTCGCCCGCACGATCGCCGAGGACAACCTGGTCAAGACGGCGCTGTTCGGCTCCGACCCGAACTGGGGCCGGATCGCCATGGCGCTCGGCCGGGTGCCTGCCCGCATCGACCCGGAGGCCGTGTCGATCGCGATCAACGGCGTCACCCTGTTCGCCCAGGGGGTGCCGGCCGCCGACCGGTCCGAAGCGGACCTCACTGGCCGGGCCGTCGAAATCGTCGTCGATCTCGGCCTCGGCACCGGCACGGCGACCATTTACACCACCGACCTTTCGCACGGTTACGTCGAAGAGAACAGCGCGTACTCCTCATGAACCAGGAGGCTCTGATTTCCGCGGACGAGCGACTCGCGACGGCGGCCGAAAAGGCCGGGGTGCTCATCGAAGCGCTGCCTTGGCTGCAGCGGTTCCACGGGGCCACCGTGGTGGTGAAGTACGGCGGCAACGCGATGATCGACGACCAGCTGAAGGCGGCCTTCGCCGAGGACATGGTGTTCCTCCGGCTGGCCGGCCTGCGCCCGGTCGTCGTGCACGGCGGCGGCCCGCAGATCACCGCGATGCTCAAGCGGCTCGGCGTCGAAGGCGAGTTCAAGGGCGGCCTGCGGGTCACCACGCCGGAGACGATGGACATCGTGCGGATGGTGCTCACCGGCCAGGTCAGCCGTGAGCTCGTCGGGCTGATCAACGCCCACGGGCCGTACGCGGTCGGCATCTCCGGCGAGGACGCCCGGTTGTTCACCGCCGAGCGCAAACAGGCCACTGTGGACGGTGAACAGGTCGACATCGGGCTCGTCGGCGAGGTCGCCGAGGTCAACCCGGACGCGGTGCTCGACATCGTCAACGCCGGGCGCATCCCGGTCGTGTCGACGGTCGCCCCGGACGTCGAGGGCGTCGTGCACAACGTCAACGCCGACACGGCCGCGGGTGCGCTGGCGGCCGCGCTGGGCGCCGAAAAGCTCGTCGTGCTCACCGATGTCGAAGGCCTGTACGCGAACTGGCCCGACCGGTCGTCGCTGATCGACCGCATCCGCGTCGACCGCCTCGAGACCATGCTGCCCGAACTGGCCAGCGGCATGATCCCGAAGATGGAGGCGTGCGTGCGCGCCATCCGCGGCGGCGTGCGCCGGGCGCACGTGATCGACGGCCGCCTCGCCCATTCGGTGCTGCTGGAGGTCTTCACCTCGCGCGGCATCGGCACCATGGTCTTCCCCGAAACGGAGCTCCCGTGACCGACCTCAAGTCCAATGTGGACGGCCAGGCGCACTGGCAGTCCGCCCTGATGGACAACTACGGCACCCCCAAGCTGACGCTGGTGCGCGGCGAGGGCGCGAAGGTGTGGGACGCCGACGGCAAGGAGTACGTCGACCTGGTCGGCGGCATCGCCGTCAACGCGCTCGGCCACGCGCACCCGGCCGTCGTCGAAGCCGTCACCGAGCAGATCAAGCGGCTCGGCCACACCTCCAACCTGTATGTCAACCCGGTGGCCGTCGAGCTCGCCGAGGCGCTGCTCGACGTCGCCGGCCTCACCGGCCACGGCAAGGTGCTGTTCGTCAACTCCGGCGCCGAGGCCAACGAAGCCGCGCTGAAGATCAGCCGGCTGACCGGGCGCACCAAGGTGGTCGCCGCCGAAGGCGCGTTCCACGGCCGGACCATGGGCGCGCTGACGCTCACCGGCCAGCCCGCCAAGCGCGACGCCTTCAAACCGCTGGTGCCCGGCGTGGAGCACGTGCCGTTCGGGGACGTCGAGGCGCTCAAGGCCGCCGTCGACACCGACACCGCGGCCGTCTTCCTGGAGCCGGTGCTCGGCGAGGCCGGCGTCATCCCGGCGCCGGACGGCTACCTGCAGGCCGCCCGCGAAATCACCAAGGCCACCGGCACGCTGCTGGTCCTCGACGAGGTGCAGACCGGCCTCGGCAGGCTCGGCACCTGGTTCGGCTACCAGCAGGCCGGGATCGTGCCGGACGTCATCACGCTGGCGAAGGGCCTCGGCGGCGGGCTGCCGCTGGGCGCGGTGATCGGCGTCGGCGCGGCGGGCGATCTGCTCAAGCCCGGCCAGCACGGCACCACCTTCGGTGGCAACCCGGTCTGCTGCGCGGCCGGCCTGGCGGTGCTGAAGACCATCGCCGCCGGCGGGCTCCTCGACCACGTCGCTTCGCTGGGCAAGGACATCGCGGCGGGCGTCGAGGCGCTGGGGCATCCCCTCGTCGCCGGCGTGCGCGGCGCCGGGCTGCTGCTCGGCATCGCCCTGAAGCAGCCCGTTTCGGCGGCGGTCGCCCAGGCCGCCCAGGCCGCGGGCTACCTCGTCAACCCGGTCGCGCCGGACGCCGTCCGGCTCGCGCCCCCGCTCGTCCTCGACGGCGACCAGGCCGAAGGCTTCCTCGCCGCACTCCCGAACGTGCTCGACTCCACCACGAAGGACTCCGACTGATGCTGCGCCATTTCCTCCGCGACGACGACGTCAGTCCGGCCGAGCAGAAGGCCATCCTCGACCTCGCCGACGCGCTCAAGGCCGACCCGCTGGGCAACAAGACCCTGGCCGGCAAGTCCATCACGGCGATCTTCGAGAAGAACTCGACGCGGACCCGGTTCTCGTTCGAGGTCGGTATCAGCCAGCTCGGCGGCCACCCGGTGATCGTCGACGGCCGTTCGATGCAGCTCGGCCGCGAAGAAACGATCGAGGACACTTCGCGGGTCCTCTCGCGGTACGTCGACGGGATCGTGTGGCGCACCTTCGCGCAGAAGCGCATCGAGACGATGGCGTCGGCCGCGTCGATCCCGGTGATCAACGCGCTCACCGACGAGTTCCACCCGTGCCAGGTGCTCACCGACCTGATGACGATCCGTGAGCGCAAGGGGAAGCTCGAGGGCCTCACCCTCGTCTACCTCGGCGACGGTGCCAACAACATGGCGCACTCGCTGCTGCTCGGCGGCGTCACCGCCGGGATGCACGTCCGGGTCGTCTCGCCGGTCGGCTTCCAGCCCGACCAGGGCGTGATGCTGGACGCGAAGAAGCGCGCGAGCGAGACCGGCGGCACCGCCACCGTCTACACCGACCCGTACGCGGCGGTCGACGGCGCGGACGTCCTGGTCACCGACACGTGGACGTCGATGGGGCAGGAGAACGACGGGCTCGACCGCGTGGGCCCGTTCCGCGCCCTGCAGGTCAACACCGAGCTGCTGAAGAAGGCAGCGGACGACGCGATCGTGCTGCACTGCCTGCCCGCGCACCGCGGCTGGGAGATCACCGACGAGGTGATCGACGGCCCGGCCAGCGCGGTCTGGGACGAGGCCGAGAACCGCCTGCACGCCCAGAAGGCGCTGTTGGTCTGGCTGTTCGAGGAGAGCCGACGATGACCGGCAGCCGGGTGGGCAGGCAGGCGCGGATCACCGAACTGGTGTCCACCATGACCATCCGCAGCCAGACCGAGCTGGCCAAGCTGCTGGCCGCCGAAGGCATCGAGGTCACCCAGGCGACGCTGTCGCGCGACCTCGACGAGCTGGGCGCGGTCAAGCTGCGCGGGCCGGACTCGGGCGCGCCGGTGTACGTGATCCCCGAAGACGGCAGTCCGGTCCGCGGGGTGCAGGGCGGCACGTCGCGGCTCTCCCGGCTGCTCGCGGAGCTGATGGTGTCGGCGGACTCGTCCGGCAACCTGATGGTGCTGCGGACGCCACCGGGCGCGGCGCAGTTCCTGGCCAGCGCCATCGACCGGGCGGCGCTCGAAGAAGTCGTCGGCTCGATCGCCGGCGACGACACCGTCGCCGTGATCGCGCGGGAACCGCTGACGGGCAAGGACCTGGCCGAACGCTTCGCCGCCCTCGCCCAGCGATCGGCGGACGAAGGATCACCATGATCGACATCTTTCCGGCCGAGGGGGAGTTCCTCGCGCCGGACGAGGTCGTGATCACCTTCGACGGCGGGATCCCGGTGGCGATCGACGGCGAGACCGTTTCCGTCGCCGAAGCCCGCCGGATGCTGAGCGCGCGCGGCGAGGCGCAGCGGATCGGCCGCGGCGAAGCGTGTGCCGCGCTCGAACGGCGGACCGGCCGCGGATGCGCCAGGCTGACCGACACCGTTTCGGGCGAAGTCCGGCTGGTCCTGTACGACGGCCGGATCACGGTCGCCTGAACACCCGAACGAACACCGAGGAGAAGCGAGAACAGTGAGCGGGAACGAGCAGCCGGTGCAGCTGTGGGGCGGCCGGTTCGCCAGCGGTCCGGCGGAGGCCATGGCCGCGCTGAGCGCGTCGACGCACTTCGACTGGCGCCTGGCGCCCTACGACATCGCCGGGTCCCGCGCGCACGCTCGCGTGCTGCGCAAGGCGGGCCTGCTCACCGAAGACGAGCTCGCCGGCATGCTGACCGCGCTGGACACGCTCGCCCAGGACGTCGCGTCGGGCGCGTTCACCCCGACGATCGCCGACGAGGACGTGCACACGGCTCTCGAACGCGGCCTGCTCGAGCGCGCGGGCACCGAGCTCGGCGGCAAGCTGCGCGCCGGCCGCTCGCGCAACGACCAGGTGGCCACGCTCTTCCGGATGTGGCTGCGCGATGCCGCCCGCCGGGTCGTCGCCGGCACCCTGGAGGTCGTCGACGCGCTGGTTTCGCAGGCCAAACGGCACCCGGACGCGATCCTGCCCGGCCGCACGCACCTGCAGCACGCCCAGCCGGTGCTGCTGGCCCACCACCTGATGGCCCACGGCCAGGCGCTGCTGCGCGACGTCTCGCGCCTGCAGGACTGGGACGCCCGCACGGCCGAGTCACCGTACGGCTCGGGCGCGCTCGCCGGCTCGTCGCTGGGCCTCGACCCCGAGGCCGTCGCCGAGGAGCTGGGCTTCGCGACCAGCGTCGAGAACTCCATCGACGGCACCGCCTCGCGGGACTTCGTCGCCGAGTTCGCCTTCGCCGTGGCGATGCTCGCGGTGAACCTGTCGCGGATCGCCGAGGAGGTGATCATCTGGAACACCGCCGAGTTCGGCTACGTGACGCTGGACGACGCCTGGGCCACCGGCAGCTCGATCATGCCGCAGAAGAAGAACCCGGACGTCGCGGAGCTGACGCGCGGCAAGGCGGGCCGGCTGATCGGCAACCTCACCGGCCTGCTGGCCACCCTCAAGGCGCAGCCGCTGGCCTACAACCGCGACCTGCAGGAGGACAAGGAGCCGGTGTTCGACTCGGTCGAGCAGCTCGAGCTCCTGTTCCCGGCGATCGCGGGGATGCTCGCCACGCTCACTTTCCACACCGACCGGCTCGCCGAGCTGGCCCCGGCCGGCTTCACCCTGGCCACCGACATCGCCGAGTGGCTGGTCCGCCAGGGCGTCCCGTTCCGCGTCGCGCACGAAGCGGCGGGCGAGAGCGTCCGCGTCGCCGAGTCCCGCGGCGTCGGCCTGGACGAGCTGACCGACGAGGAGTTCGAGAAGATCAACCCCGCGCTCACGCCGGCGGTGCGGGAGGTCCTCACCGTCGAAGGCTCGGTGAACTCCCGCGACGCCCGCGGCGGCACGGCCCCGGTGCGCGTGGCCGAGCAGCGAGCGCGGCTGGAAGAGCGCGTCACCGCGGCCCGTCAGTGGCTCAACTGAGGGACTTCCGGAGCTTGGCCCGGACGGCCCGCGTGGCCACCGGGCCGAGCCCGTCCAGGACGTCGACGAGCACGGCCAGCTGCTCCAGCGCGGCGACGGCCTGCTCGGCGCCGTCGGGATCGACTGTGTCGAACAGCGTCAGCCCGAGGAAACCGGTGGACACGGCGTGGGCCAGGCCGTCGGGATCCGCGAGCTCGGCCAGCGGCGACCCGGTGAGCACGCGTTCGAGCGCCGACCGGACCTCGGTGATCCACTTGTCCAGGCCTTCCCGGGTCGCTTCGGCGAGCCGTTCGCTGCCCTGCGCCCCGGCGAGGGTCTGGGCGAGGAGGGCCAGGTTGCCTTCCGCGCGTTCCGCGGTCCGGATCTCCCGCCCGAGCGCCAGCAGCTCGCCGACCGTGGCCACGGCGGCGAACCGGTCCCGGTAGAGCGCGACGCGGGCCTCCGTCGCGGAGACGCACGCCTGCGCGACGAGCTCTTCGACGCTGCCGAAGTGGTAGAAGACGAGCGCCTGGTTCGCGCCCGCGGCACTGGCAACCGACCGGGCGGAGACGGCGGTGATGCCCTGCTGCCGGACGACCTCCAGCACGCCGTCCACGAGCCGCTGCTTCGTGTCCTGCGAACTGGAGTTCCGGCTGGTGCCCATCAGTCCATGACCTTCTCACGGAGTGGCTTCACCGCCCCGCTCACCCCTCCGCCGATATCGACGTACCGGGCGCGGAAGCCGCCCCGGTAGCCGAACACCGGCCCGAAGCGCGGGTGGACCACCGCCACCACGATCCGGAATTCCCCGAGTTCGTCGTCGAACCACTCGTCGACGGTGGCGGTCCCGGTCAGGCCGCGCGGCAGACGCGTCCGCAGCGGCCCCTCCCGGACCCGGAACTCGCCGGAGCGGATCCGGAACCCGCCGTCCGGCCGGACCGACATCGCGAGGTCGACCGCCAGGTGCTGGTGCGTCCCCAGGTAGTCGACGAGCCCGCGCCCGGCGCTGTGCACCATCTGGGCGTCGAACCGCCGGCGCCGCTCCGGGAGCTCGAAGGTCCGCACGAAGGACACCGTTTCGCGGCCTCGGCCGTCCACGTACGGGTAGTTCTCGATGGTGAACGGCACGTTGCGGCCGTGTTCGGGGAACAGGATGTGCCGCGCCGACCCGAGCCACAGGAACGGCACGGTGAAACCGGGACCGCGCCAGATCCGGTCCATCACGCCGTGGCCGATCATCCCGCGCGCGCCCGACAGCGCGAGCCGTTCCCGCATCCGAGGGTGCAGCTTCGCGAAGTCCGCGCCCAGCGTGCGCTCGAAGACGCCGGTCACGACGACGCTCCGGCCGGCACCCGGTCGCGAGGCCGCGTCCGGACGCAGCGGGCGGCCGAGGGCCCGGTCAAGAGCTGTTCCTCGGGTGGCACCCCGGTCTCGAGCCAGATCCGGAGCCGGTCGAAAGACCAGGCCGTCATCCAGCCGAACAGCGGGCGGAACACCCGGTCTGCCGCGCGCCCGAAGCGTCCCCAGCGGGTGCCGTAGTCGAAGCCGGTGACGAACCGGACGCCGTCGCCGACCGGCGTGTAGCGCCAGAACCCGGCGCCCGCGCTGATCAGCGACAGCGGGTCGGCGGAGGCGAACCGCAGCACCGAGGTGTGCGAGCCGCCGGGCCAGGTGCGCGACGCCGCGCTCACCCCGACGCCGGTGACCGTCACTCCGAGGAACCGCGACGCGTAGAGGAAGTGCCCGTCGTGCCCCTCGATCGGCGCGATCTCGGCGAAGCGCAGGTCCCACCGCCGGTGCAGGTCCGGGTCCTGGGTGTGCCGCCAGAGCGTGTCGAGATCAGTGCGGATCACAGTCTCGATGTACAGCGCTTTCGGTCGCATCCCTGGTCTCCCCTCGTTTTGAGCGACTGCTCAAAACGACTGTAGAGAAGTTTGAGCGACCGCTCAAGGGTTAGGGTGACCGGGCCAGGCAGCCGAGGAGAGGAATCCGTTTGAGCGGCGACGCAGACCGGTTGTTCACCCGCGACGAACTCGCCCTCGACCCGGTCGACCTGGCCCACCTGCTGCTCGGCTCGGTCCTGGAGGCCGACGGGCCCGACGGCACCGTCGGCGTCCGGCTGGTCGAGGTCGAGGCCTACCGGGGCGAGGACGACCCGGCGTCGCACTGCTACCGCGGGCAGACCCCGCGCAACGCGGTCATGTGGGGCCCGGCCGGCCACCTGTACGTCTACTTCGTCTACGGGATGCACTTTTGCGCGAACATCGTCGGCTCGACCGACGGCGTCGCCGGCGCGGTGCTGCTGCGGGCGGGCGAGGTCGTCACCGGCCTCGACGTCGTCCGCAAACGGCGGCCGAACGCGCGGGGAACCGGCGAACTCGCCAAGGGCCCGGCGATCCTGACGTCGGTGCTGCGCATCGACCGCGACGAGAACGGCGTCGACCTGACCGACCCGGCGTCGCCGGTCCGGCTGTACGTGGGCGAGCGGGTGCCGGCCGAGCGGATCCGCAGTGGCCCGCGCGTCGGCGTCGCGATGGCGATGGACACGCCGTGGCGGTTCTGGGACGGTGCGTCACCCGCCGTGTCCACCTACCGCCGGGGCGGCAAGCGGCGGGTCCGACCCGCCAGCTAGTCGGTTGACCTGGTGCGGGAGGATCTACAGGCGTGAGCGAACACATCCTCGACGAGCTGTCCTGGCGCGGCCTGATCGCGCAGTCCACCGACATCGACGCCCTCCGGCGCGAGCTCGACCAGGGTCCCGTGACGCTCTATTGCGGCTTCGACCCGACCGCGCCCAGCCTGCACGCCGGCAACCTGGTCCCGCTGCTCATGCTCAAGCGGTTCCAGCGCGCCGGGCACCGGCCGATCGTGCTGGCCGGCGGCGCGACCGGGATGATCGGCGACCCGCGTGACACCGGGGAGCGCACGCTGAACACCCTCGACGTCGTCGCCGAGTGGGCCGGGCGCATCCGCGGCCAGCTCGAACGGTTCGTCGACTTCGACGATTCGCCGACCGGCGCGATCGTCGAGAACAACCTGAACTGGACCGGGCAGCAGACCGCGCTGGAGTTCCTGCGCGACGTCGGGAAGCACTTCTCGATCAACGTCATGCTCAACCGGGAGACGGTGAAGCGCCGGCTCGAGGGCGACGGCATGTCGTACACCGAGTTCAGCTACCTGCTCCTGCAGTCGCAGGACTACCTGCAGCTGCACCGCCAGTACGGCTGCAAGCTGCAGGTCGGCGGGTCCGACCAGTGGGGCAACCTCATCGGCGGCGTCGACCTGATCCGGCGGACCGACGGCGCGAGTGTGCACGCGCTGACCGCGCCGCTGGTCACCGACGCGGAAGGCCGCAAGTTCGGCAAGTCGACGGGCGGCGGGAATCTCTGGCTCGACCCGGAGATGACCTCGCCGTACGCCTGGTACCAGTACTTCGTCAATGTGGGTGACGCCGATGTCGTCCGCTACCTGCGGATGTTCACCTTCCTCGACCAGGAGGAGATCGCCGCGCTGGCGGAGGACACCGAACAGCGTCCCCACCTGCGGGCCGCGCAGAAGCGGCTGGCCGAGGAGTTCACCACGCTCGTCCACGGCGAAGAGCAGACCCGGCAGGTCATCAACGCCAGCCAGGCGCTGTTCGGCCGCGGCGAGCTCGGCGACCTGGACGAACGCACCCTCGACGCGGCGATGGCCGAGGTGCCGAACGGCAAGGTGGACCCGTCCGGCGAGCCGACGATCGTCGACCTGCTGCTCGCCGGGGGACTGGTGGACAGCAAGGGCGCCGCGCGCCGCACCCTCAAGGAGGGCGGCGCGTACGTGAACAACGTGAAGGTCGTCGACGAGGAGTGGAAGCCGTCCCGCGAGGACGCCCTCCACGGCAAGTGGCTCGTCGTTCGCAAGGGCAAGCGGAACGTCGCCGGCGTCGCGCTCGGCGGCTGACCGGCCCCGGCGGCCCGAAACAGGGGCCTGACCTGCGGGAACGCGGTTAAGGTACCCCCCCTGTTTCGGGCCTCTTCCGGGGGTGTAAAGTTCTCCAAGTCGCCAGGGAAACCGGGTGGCCACCGGGACACGAACCAAGCTCTCGCGGACAGCGATTGAGTGGGTGTCCCACCAAAAACTGCTAGGAATGACTCGCTTCGAGCGAGCCGCTTGATCGCGGCAAGTTCGGGGTGTGTTGCTTGAGAACTCAACAGTGTGCTAGTGAACTAAGCCAGTAGAGCTTATATGAAACCCCCTCGTCGGGGTTTCCTTTGAGAGCAAGAAAATTGCCTCGATTAAACTGTTCATTGTTGGAGAGTTTGATCCTGGCTCAGGACGAACGCTGGCGGCGTGCTTAACACATGCAAGTCGAACGCTGAAGCATCTTCGGGTGTGGATGAGTGGCGAACGGGTGAGTAACACGTGGGTAATCTGCCCTGCACTCTGGGATAAGCCTTGGAAACGAGGTCTAATACCGGA